>NZ_JRVI01000008.1:0-160343 GCF_000783375.1 Sphingomonas sp. Ant20 | reverse complement strand
CGCGGTCGACCGCGCGCTCGGCCGCGTCGGGACCGAACAGGCGGGCGGCGTCCGTCGCTACGGCTTTCCACGATCGGACCTTAACGTGACGCTTGACGCGTTGCCGTGAAGCCCGCCTTGGCGCTGGGCTCCTGGGCGGCGTTCCAGCCGATGGGTGATCAGGTGATGGTCATGGGCGACCTGGTTCTCACTCATGCGGAAGTGAACCCGGTGATGAGCCGACTGTTGGCGAGCGGGTTCACGATCACGGCGCTCCACAACCACCTGCTCCGTTCCGCGCCGGCGACGATGTATATGCACATCGGCGGCCATGGCGACCCGGTGAAGCTCGCGACCGCGCTTCGCGAAGCGCTCGCCGCCAGCCGAACCCCTCTCGCGGCCCCGTCCAGGGACTCGCAGCCACCTTCGGCCGGCGCGGGCTCGTCATCACCGATCGCGCTCGACACCGCGGCGCTCGACCAGGTGATGGGGATCAAGGGCAAGCCGAACGGCGGTGTATATCAGTTCAGCTTTCCGCGCGCCGAGAAGCTGACCGACGGCGGGATGCCCGCGCCCGCCTCGATGGGGACGGCGACCGCGATCAACTTCCAGCCGACCGGCTCCGGGCGGGCGGCGATCACGGGTGATTTTGTGCTGACCGCGGCCGAGGTCGACCCGGTGCTCAAGGCGTTGCGCACCAACGGGATCGAGGTGACCGCGCTCCACAATCACATGCTTGATGACCAGCCGCGGCTGTTCTTTATGCACTTCTGGGCGATCGATGACGCGGCGAAGCTTGCGCGCGGACTCCGGGCGGCGCTGGACAAGACCAACGTCGCACGGCCCGGCGCGAGTTGAGCACATGCATGAACAAGAACGAAAATCAGGAGGTGGACCAATGCGAAAGTCAGTCGGCGCGGCTCTGACCGCGATCACGGTGGCGTGTCTTGCTGCGCCGTTGTCGGCGTCCCTCGCGCAGGCCGGGATCAGCACGAACCCTGCTCCTGTCGAAACCAGGGATTATCTCGGTGCCATGCACGCGCTGAGTAGGTACGAGGTCGATGCGAGCCGGCTCGTGCTGACCAGATCCCAATCCCCAAGCTTCACGCTTGTTTGCGCAAACGATGGTCGACCATCACACCCGTATGATGGCGGAGCACGCCAGCGTACTGAGCATGCCCGCCGCCACCGATTCCGGAAGCGCGCTGGTCGGGCCTCTGTCTCAGATGCTGGACACGCTAGAGAACACGCCCCGCGCCGAATTCGACGCGGCGTACAAGCGGGGACAGATCGCGGCGCACGAGGAAGCGTTGAAGGTCCATAACGCCTACGCGACGAAGGGTAGTAACGCGGCGGTGCGGGAGAAGGCTAAAGCGGGCGGGCTCGTGACCCGGAAGCACCTCGATAAAGCGCGGAAGCTGCCCGGAGCCTGAAACAGTTTCGGCCGGCACGCGAGCGCAACTATCCAGTTGGTGAGTCGCTCCGATCGAGAATGATCATATGACCGTCAGGCAGTTGTACGTAGCGATCTTTGCTCGAGCAGCTTCTCACCATCGGAGCGGATCTGACCATCGGGCGTGACATGCCGGTAGAGCGTCTGACGCGTGACGCCGAGCTCGACGCACAGCTCACCCACCTTAGTTTCCGGTTTCCCCATCGCGGCCTGGGCGAGCCGCAATTTGGCGGGCGTCATCTTGAACGGTCGCCCGCCATGTCTGCCGCGGGCGCGTGCCGAGGCAAGGCCCGCTTTGGTGCGTTCGACGATCAGTTCGCGCTCGAATTCGGCGAGTCCGGCGAAGATCGCGAAGATCAGCCGACCATTGGCGGTGGTGGTGTCGATCGACGCGCCTTCCCCCGCCAGCACTTTCAGGCCAACGCCGCGCTTGGTTAGATCGCCGACCGTATTGACTAGGTGGCGCAGGTCGCGCCCGAGCCGGTCGAGTTTCCAGATGACGAGCGTATCGCCTGAGCGGAGCGCCTTGAGCGCGCCCGCTAAACCGGGGCGATCGTCGCGCCGCCCCGAGGCCGTATCCTCGTAGATGTGGTCGGGATCGACCCCGGCGCCGATCAGCGCGTCGCGCTGCAGATCGTGGACCTGGCTGCCGTCCGTTTTCGAGACCCGTGCATAGCCGATGAGCGTTGTCACATATTCGTCCGTCTGCGTGACGGAGCTGCATTGCCCGTCGATCGATCGCCATGATGTCACATAACCCGTCTTGTGGTCTATGCTCCGTGACCAGGGCTGCTTGCCTGTTGCGTGACGAACAGGAAGCCGATGCCGTCCAGGACCATATTGTCGCCCGCGCAACGTAGCGCGATCTTCGATCCCCCTGCCGATCGGGCAACGATCGAACGGCTCTATACGCTCGGCCCCGATGACCTCGGACAGGTGGCGCGGCGCCGGCGCGGGCCGAACCGGCTCGGCTATGCGGTGCAGCTCTGCTACCTGTATCATCCGGGACGGAGCCTGCTGCCGGGTGAGGCGGTGCCTGCGGCTATGCTGTCGCTGCTCGCCGACCAGATCGGTTGCCGAACCGACGACTTCGCCGACTATTCTGCGCGCGCGACGACGCTGCGCGAGCATCGCGCCGAGATCGAAGCTCAACTTGGTCTGCGCGCCTTCGACCGGATCGACGTGCGATCGGTGCTGGCGCTGGGATCGGAGATCGCCACCTCGACCGATCGGGGCGAGGCAATCGTCGCCGGCATGGTCGATCGCCTGCGGCTCGACCGGATCGTGCTACCGGCGGCATCGACGCTGGAACGGCTCGCGCTCATCGTCCGGGCGCAGGCACGCAAGGCGGCGCATGCCGGGCTGATCCGCGACTGCTCGACCGACCAAATAGCGGCGCTCGAACGCCTGATCGTATCCGATGACAATGGTCGCACCCGGCTTGGTTGGATACGCGAGTGGCCGGAAGCACCATCGGCGTCGAACCTGAAAGGCATCGTCGAGCGGCTCGACACGGTGCGCGGCATCGGGATCGTAGCCGACCGGGCGCGACGCATCCATGCCGCCCGCTACGCCGTCATCGCACGGACGGCCGGCATCGTCACCGCGCAGCACCTGCGCCGCCTCGAACGTCCGCGCCGGCTCGCGATGCTGGTCGCCTCCATGATCGAGATGGAGGCGGCGTTGACCGATGCCGCCTTGGTCATGGTCGAGAAGATGGTGGGGGCGCTGTTTCGCCGCGCCGATCGCACACGCTCCGACCGGCTGCTCGGGCAGGCACGGATGCTGAAAGATACCGCCCGCTTCCATGCGCGGCTCGGTCGCCTGCTGATCGAAGCCCGTGCGACCGGACGCGACGCCTTCCACGCGATCGACGACCGGGTGGGCTGGGATCAGCTCGAACGCAGCATCCGCTTCGCCGAGGATCTCACCCGCTCAGCCGACGACGGTCTGGAGGAAGTGATCGAACGCTATCCCGCCCTGCGGCGGTTCGTCCCGACGTTCCTCGCTGCCTTTACTTTCCGCACCGCGAGGTCGGGCGATCCGCTACTCGGCGCGATCGAGGCGCTGCGAACGATGTACCGTGACGGCCGCTCGGTCCTGCCGAAGCGATTGCGACCAGCTTCATCAAGCCTCGCTGGCGCAAGGTCGTACAGCCAACCGAAGGGACGATCGATCGCCGCGCCTATGAGATCGCAGTGATTGTCCACCTGCGCGAACGGCTCGGCTCCGGCAGCATCTGGGTGGACGGCAGTCGCGCCTATCGCACGCTGGACGATTACCTGCTGCCGACCCCTGCGTTCGACACGATGCGAGCCGACGACACCCTGCGCCTAGCCGTACCGTCCGCTTTCGGCGAATGGTATGAGGAGCGCCGCACTCTGCTGACCCGGCGCATGACCGAGGTGGAACGCGCGGCTGCGACGGGTGAACTGATCGATGTGACGATCGAGCGCGGGCAGTTGCTGATTTCACCGATCCGACGAACGCCGTCCGACGATGCCGAGGCGCTGAAGGCCCGGCTCTACGCGATGCTGCCGCGTGTGCGGATTACCGATCTGTTGGTCGAGGTCGCCGCATGGTCGGGTTTCGCCGACCGTTTCGTCCATGCACGCAGCGGCGATCCGGCCTCCGACCAGTCCGCTCTGATGGGTGCTGTCCTCGCTGATGCGACCAATCTCGGGCTGGGCAGGATGGCGGAAAGCTCGCGCGGGTTGACGCTGTCCCGCCTGCGCTGGACGGCGGAATGGCATGTCCGCGATGAAACCTATCTGTCGGCGCTGGCGGCGATCGTCGACTGCCATACCGCGCATCCGCTCGCCCAGGTCTGGGGACCGGGGGACACATCGTCGTCGGACGGGCAGTTCTTCCGCGCCGGCGGTCAGGGCGAGGCCCGCGCCGATCGCAACGCCCGTTATGGCACTGATCCCGGCGTGCTGTTCTACACCCATGTCACCGACCGCTTCACGCCGTTCCACACCAAGGTCATCGCCGCTAATGCCGGCGAAGCCGCGCATGTCCTCGACGGCCTGCTCGACCATGAAAGCGAGTTGGTAATTCGCGAACATGCGACCGATACCGCCGGAGCGGTCGATCATGTCTTCGGCCTGTGCCACTTGCTCGGCTTCCGCTTCGCACCGCGTATTCGCGACCTCAACGAACGCCGCCTGTATAGCCTGTCGTCGCTCGATCCCTGGCCGACGCTGCGTCAACTTGTCGCCGGCCCGGTCAACGTCCGCGCGATCGAAGAGGATTGGGACGAGACGCTTCGCCTCGCCGCCTCGATCCGCGCCGGCACCGTCAGCGCCTCGGTCATGCTGCGCAAGCTGGCGGGTTTTCCGCGTCAAAATCCGGTTGCCCGTGCGCTGCGCGAAATCGGGCGGATCGAGCGTACCTTGTTCATGCTCGACTGGTTCGACGATCCCGAGCAGCGGCGTCGTACCGGCAGCATCCTCAACAAGGGTGAGGCCCGCAACGCGCTCGCCCGCGCCATCTTCTTCAACCGCCTCGGCGAGTTGCGCGACCGCACATTCGAGAACCAGCGCCATCGTGCCTCCGGCCTTACCCTGCTAACCGCGGCCGTCACGCTCTGGAACACCGTCTATCTCGACCGCGCCGTCCGGCATTTGCGCGCCAGCGGTGTCGAGGTGCTGGACGAACTGCTTGCCCATGTCGCGCCACTGGGTTGGGAGCACATCGGCCTCACCGGCGACTATCTGTGGAGCGAGATGGACAAGCCCCGCGAGCGGTTCAGGCCGCTCCGCCTCCATCAGAACAGTCGGGATGCTTAGACCCGATGACTGCGGGAACCTTTGCGGCTCAAATCTGAGATGTTGACGGTGGAGTAGTCAGCAACGGAGGCGAGTCATGTCGAATGTGGCGAAGTATATCGGGCTGGATGTGCACAAGGCGACCATCGCGGTCGCGGTTGCGGAAGGCGGGCCCGGAGGCGAGGTCCGCTTCGTCGGTACCGTAGCCAACGATGACGATGAGGTCAGGAAGCTGGTCAAACGACTGGCAACACCAGGCGCGACGCTGAGCTTCTGCTACGAGGCAGGGCCTTGCGGCTACGGGTTGCAACGGTTGCTGATCAAGCTCGGGCAGCCGTGTATCGTGATCGCACCGTCGATGATGCCGAGACGGCCCGGCGACCATGTGAAGACGGACCGGCGAGACGCGATGACGTTGGCGCGCCTGTTGCGGGCGGGGGAACTGACGGCGATCTGGGTGCCGGATGAGGCACATGAGGCGGTGCGCGATCTAATCCGCGCGCGACGCAGTGCCCAGGAAGATGCGACTGCAGCCAAACAGACTGTCCGTAGCTTCCTCCTTCGGCATGATCGTCGTTTTGAAGGACGGTCTGCATGGACGAAAATGTATTGGCGCTGGCTATCGGAACAGCGCTTTGATTATCCGCATCAACAACTGGCGTTTGAGGAGCTTCAGAAGCGGGTGCTGGAAGCGCAGGCCCGCGTCGTCCGTCTCGAGTCCGCGCTCGGCGAGGCGGTAGCGTCGTGGCATTTCGCCCCATTGGTGCGCGGACTTCAGGCCTTGCGCGGCATCAAACTGGTCAGCGCTGCCACGCTGGTGGCCGAGGTCGGCGACCTTACCCGCTTTGATAATCCCAAGCAGCTGATGGCATATGTCGGCCTCGTGCCCTCCGAGCACTCCAGTGGCGCGCGTACCCATCGCGGTCGCATCACCCGTGCTGGGAATGCGCAGGCACGCACCACGCTCGTCGAGGCAGGCTGGTCGTACCGGCTGCCGGCGCGCGAGGAGCGGCGCTACCGGGAACGCGTCGCCGATCTGCCGGAGGAGGTTCAAGCTATCGGCTGGAAAGCCCAGGTGCGACTGTGTCAGCGTTTCCGTCGATTGTCGGCGACAGGTAAGCCGCAACCGAAGGTGACGACCGCGATCGCGCGCGACTGGTCGCTATGCCTGGGATATCGCACGCCGGATGGCGCCTGCGATGGCCAACTAATTTCGCCTGTGGCGACATAAGAGGAGGCGCCAGCGCATCAGCTGCATAGCCTTGGCCGGCGTGCCGCGGGCACCCGACTGTGATGGGCAATCCACGGTGTACGGTGGGGCAGGTTCGTCCGATGCCCGAGCTTAGACGGAGGATAGGCCCAGCGACGGATACGGGTAGTGCGGTGACCAATCCGCGGATGAGAGCTTGATCAATCGTCGTCGATCAGGAGTCCGCGGCACACCCGCCAAGGTTCAAACAGTCGCTGGCGTTGACGTCAGCGGAGGAGTAAACTCGGCCAACATCTCAGATGGCAGTCATGAGAGCGTACGTTTTCGAACATCCTCTCACCGGTCCCCTAGCTTCCTCCTTCGGCATGATCGTCGTTTTGAAGGACGGTCTGCATGGACGAAAATGTATTGGCGCTGGCTATCGGAACAGCGCTTTGATTATCCGCATCAACAACTGGCGTTTGAGGAGCTTCAGAAGCGGGTGCTGGAAGCGCAGGCCCGCGTCGTCCGTCTCGAGTCCGCGCTCGGCGAGGCGGTAGCGTCGTGGCATTTCGCCCCATTGGTGCGCGGACTTCAGCCTTGCGCGGCATCAAACTGGTCAGCGCTGCCACGCTGGTGGCCGAGGTCGGCGACCTTACCCGCTTTGATAATCCCAAGCAGCTGATGGCATATGTCGGCCTCGTGCCCTCCGAGCACTCCAGTGGCGCGCGTACCCATCGCGGTCGCATCACCCGTGCTGGGAATGCGCAGGCACGCACCACGCTCGTCGAGGCAGGCTGGTCGTACCGGCTGCCGGCGCGCGAGGAGCGGCGCTACCGGGAACGCGTCGCCGATCTGCCGGAGGAGGTTCAAGCTATCGGCTGGAAGCCAGGTGCGACTGTGTCAGCGTTTCCGTCGATTGTCGGCGACAGGTAAGCCGCAACCGAAGGTGACGACCGCGATCGCGCGCGAACTGGTCGGCTATGCCTGGGATATCGCACGCCGGATGGCGCCTGCGATGGCCAACTAATTTCGCCTGTGGCGACAATAAGAGGAGGCGCCAGCGCATCAGCTGCATAGCCTTGGCCGGCGTGCCGCGGGCACCCGACTGTGATGGGCAATCCACGGTGTACGGTGGGGCAGGTTCGTCCGATGCCCGAGCTTAGACGGAGGATAGGCCCAGCGACGGATACGGGTAGTGCGGTGACCAATCCGCGGATGAGAGCTTGATCAATCGTCGTCGATCAGGAGTCCGCGGCACACCCGCCAAGGTTCAAACAGTCGCTGGCGTTGACGTCAGCGGAGGAGTAAACTCGGCCAACATCTCAGATGGCAGTCATGAGAGCGTACGATTTTGACCAACCTCTCACCGGACCCCTGGAAGCGATACAGCCGTGTAATCGTAGAGAGGAATCTTCCGCATCTTTTCCCGTTTACGCGCGAGTTTTTCGGGAACCGGTACATCCGTTAATTTGACATTGCTCCGACTTAGAGCGGTACAAAGCTGCGTCATCATAATCTGCTCATCGAGCAGATTGCCAAGCATGACGGACGCGATTTCATTGTTGCTCATCCCCTCCTCTCGCATACCGTGTAAAACGACCGGCCGGAGTGGCACTAGTGAAGATCTGATAGCCAGTTTAGAGAGTTTTCGCCCCTCGGCATTTGCTTCGGCCAGCATCTCGCGCGATGCTGGAGTATTGTAGCCCGTATGACTGTTATAGACCTGCTGGTTATATGGAACGTAAGAGCCGCAAGCACTAACTTCCCACATTTTTGAACTCATCGACGTAATATATTGCTATAACAAGAACACCGTTAGAGTCTGGAGCTGGTGGCTCGGCTCCCTCAAAATCACGCAATACCTCGTCCGAAGACATTTCGACGTAAAGGCCAATCCGCCTCGACGAAACATCTTTGGTAGCGGCTAGCCGCTGTTCGGGGCGGGGGTGGAAACGGTGCCTCAATCAATGTGACGGGGTAAGGAAGCTTAATGAGGTCAGCGTGTTGTTGATTGAAGTTCGTAAGATCGAGCAACTCACCACGATCCGGAAGGATAAATTTTGCCGCGCTGACTAAATGGTCGAGTGTCCAAGCGACTAGAGGCTCGTCAATCTTGAAGTGATCTAACTGCTTTTGAATGTCTTCAATTGCATGGGTTGCGTAATTTAGCCGGTCAGTCATGGCTCTATCCAATTAGCTCCGCCCGCCGGATCGCCAAATCGATCCGAGGACGAGAAGGGAGCTTAGGCTCACGCCGCGTCTAAGCGCCTCTGCGGGCAGCCGGTCTTTGACGAACCACACATAGGCGATCAATGCGGGGATGCCGACCACAAGGGCAATGATGTCATACCAAGCCATGATGCTACGTCCTCCGTCTTTCGTATATATAGTGACGCTCTGTTGTTGCCCCCTAAAGGCCTGACAGAGCCTCGCAGGTTTTCGCGATGAACTCGCGTGGGGATCGATAGCGCAAAGCACGGTGCGGATGCACCTCGTTATAATGGGCGAACCAGCCGGGCAGTTGGTCGATGACGCTCTGCGCATTCGGCTTGGGGTTCACGCGGACATAATCGCGCTTGAAGATGCGAGCAAACGCCTCAGCCATGCCATTCGATTGAGGACTGCTGACCGGGGTCGTGCGCCGGATCAACCCGATGTCTCGGGCGAAGGCGCGTGTGTTGCGAGCGGTGTAGCAGCTGCCGTTGTCGGTAAGCCACCGTCCATCCCGTGGCAACGAGGTCGAGCGCAACAGCAGTTTTTTGGGCCTGCGGCCCGGGACACGGCCTCGCGGAGCAGCTCGTTCTCCATGGCCTTCTTGCCAAGCAGCCGGTGTAGTTCGCGCACCTGCGCCTCGAGCGCACGGTACTCGGACGCCGGCACTACTTCCTCGCCAGCTGCCGCGGCGGTCAGCGCACCCTGCGCCATCAGGCGCCGCCAGATGAAGATCTGATTGCCACCAATGCCGTGCCGGCGGGCGACGAGCGACACGCTCATCCCCGGCAGATACGTCTCCTCGACGATCCGGACCTTTTCCTCCGGTGTCCACCGCCTCCGGCGCTGAACACCGGAGAGGACCTCGCCACCATTGTAACGCCTATCCCCACTAGCGGGTAGACGTGGACGTCGAGTGACTACCGGGTTGTTGCAAAGCTCCTGACTTTCTGCGGACGGGTATGTCAGCGCTGATGCGACGCTGGGGTGGAGTGACTTGGTGGACCCCAGTCTGCTTTCGGGCGGCGGGGCATAACAACCGCGATCAATGCCACCGGCTGGCCTACCTTACGAGCGCCACGCCAATGCGAAGGCGAGTTGTGCGGCGGTTATAGTCGAGCAGATTTTCACCATAGCCGATAAAGGTCTGGCCGAAGAGGTAGAAGTCTGGAGCACCCCTGAGAATGCGGCGCAGTGGGTAGGACAGGTCCGCTGCGATCGATCCCTTACCGCTGCCGAAGTTGAAACGGCTCGACGTGGATAGGCGCAGCCCGTCCCCCTCGCCGATCTCCGCGAACAGTCCGGTATTGCCACGATAACGACGAATATCCGGGTTGCCTGACAGATCGCCGACGTAGAACCATGCCCGCGGTGCTACCGTCAGTCGAGTGTCGCCGCCCAGCGAGAACGCTGCCATTGGTGCCACGTAGAATGTATTGACGCTGCGCGATTGGTCGCCTTCGCGTCCATTCGATTCGTGCCGCAGGCCAGCCTGCGCGCTTACCGTCGTCTTGTCCGACAACGCTTTGGCAGGCGTAATGTAGAACACCTCAGGCTGGAAATCGATGTTGCGGAAAGGTGAGGAATCAGCACTCAGATCCCAGAACATCCGTTGGGTGTAGGCAAAGTAAAACCCGTCTTCCGACGCTCGGCCGCCCTCACGTGCCTGGCTGCCGAACAACTGATACTTGAAGCTGATTTGTATGCGCGCTTCGCTGTTAGTGCCAGGGCCGTAGGCGGCGTAAATTGGCTCGTATGCGCTCAGGTTCTCGAGGAAGGCGTTGCCTATGGCGCGGTCAGTAGGCGGCGGGGTTGCCGGATCTGCAGCGGCAACCTGGGCACCGGTCTGCTGCGTCGGAGCCGATGGCGCAGGGGGGGCTGCGGCGAACGTGACCATCTGTCCGCCCCAAGCGGGCACCGAAAGCAAAGCATCGTTCTGAGCCTTTTCGCCCTTAAATTGGTAGCGCGCAATGGCGAAGCTTCCCGGGGGGATGGAAACTATCGCAGAGGTTGCCTTATCGCGCCGCAATGTGACTGCCCGCTCGGCACCTGAAGCACCGTGCGTCACAATCTGTGCTTCCACTGTCTCGGGCAAGGTTGCCTCGGTTACCTTCGAGCCGGTGTTGAGCAGGCGGACGTCAAGCTGTACTTCGCCATCCGAGTCAGTTTTGACATGACCGATCAATGTCTCGACCGCGCTCTGAGCCGTCGCAACAGCGGGCAGTCCAGTGGCTAAAATAGCCGCCGGAATAAACGTCAGCAATCTTTGCATACGAGCAACTGCTCTCCAGTGTGAACCAGAGCCCCGATAGGAGGGACAAGCTTCGCTGTATACGCGGCCAGCCCTCGCTCGGAAGATCAGGGTCAGCTTCTGCGGGCAGCGTCACGGTACCTATCGGCGCCATGCCGGTGCGCATCCAGCTTGCGAAACGGAAAAGCGGAAGCAATCAGGCCGGTCCTCTTAAGGTACATCCAAGCTCAACCTGCCGGAGTTGGTAAATGGGAGTGGCGGGCAGAGCGCGGGGGCTGGTTGCGCAAGTGAGCACGCGGTACATATGGCCATGCTCAGAACCCTTGCCGCCGCCTTCATCATGCTTCCGTCCGCTGCCCTCGCTGCGGACCTGGCGCTTGCGCCTGGCAAATGGGACGTCACGTCCACTACGGTAGAAATGTCCGTGCCAGGGGTGCCTGGCTTCATAGCGCGCATCATGACGGGTAAGTCGAAAACGGAGCACAAACGCCTATCGGCGGGGCAGGGGGTGGAGGCGCTCATCGCGCCCGATCCGAAGGCGCGGTGCCGTGTCGACGTCCAGCACGTTGCCGATGGCAAATACGAGCAGGTGCTTACCTGTCCGCAGAAGCGTGGCGAGCCCGTGCACGTCACTCGGTCGGGCACCTATGACAAGACGGGCTTCGTGGGTCGGGCAACGGTGACCGGGACAACATCCAAGGGGCCGATGCGCATCGTGCTCAGCCAGCGCGCCGTCCGCGTCGGCGGCTAACCACGTCACAGGCTGAAGCACATGCTGGAAATCGAACAGGTATCGCATACCTATTCGGACGGGACTCCCGCGCTTGATGGGGTGACGTTGTCCATTGACCGCGGGCGGGCTGTTGGGAATGCTTGGCCTCAATGGGGCGGGTAAATTGTCACTGATGCGGGTCGCGGCCATTCTGCAATCTCCATCTAGGGGGCGGTTGCACTTCGACGGGATAGACATGTTTACGTAGCCTCGGATGCTGCGGCGTCGGCTGGGCAGGATCGTGTCCCACCGCGTGATGTAGCTTCAGCGGCATAGCCGCTTTGATCTCCGGGCGGGCCGGGTCGATCACGCCGCCATGGACAACAACGTGACCGTGATATCATCGCTCAATTGTGTCACGCTTTCCAGCGTCGTGTAGCGGCCTCGCTGGACTGCCCACTCGTCGTTTTGTTCGAGCAACAAGGCGCCAACGAGGCGTGTGATGGCATCCTCGTTGGGGAAGATGCCGACGACATTGGTGCGCCGCTTGATCTCGCCGTTGAGGCGTTCGAGCGGATTGGTCGAATGCAGCTTGGTGCGATGCTGCGGCGGGAACGACATGTAGCGAGCACGTCCTCCTCTGCCGTATCCATCAGCTTCGCGAGTTTAGGCACGCTGGGTCTCAGTTGGTCGGCGACCTTGCGCCACTGCCACTTGGCCGCCTCGGGGGTCTCCTGAGCATAGGCCGTGGCGATGAAAGCCGAGACGACGCGGCGACCGTTTTTGCCGGCATGGGCTGTGGCGTTGCGCGCGAAGTGGACGCGGCACCGTTGCCACGTTGCGCTGAACACTCGCGATACGGCTGCTTTGATGCCCTCATGGGCATCCGAGATGATGAGCTTCATGCCGCGTAAGCCCCGCCGCGCGAGGCTGCGCAGGAAGTCCGTCCAAAGCGTCTCGGCCTCTGACGCATCGATCGCCATGCCGAGCACCTCGCGCCGGCCGTCGCCGTTCACGCCGACCGCGATGGTGACCGCGACCGAGAGGATCCGACCGGCTTGGCGGACCTTCAGCTACGTCGCGTCGACTCACACGTATGGCCAGTCGCCTTCGATAGGGCCCCTGTTCTCTAATTGCGGGCAAGTGGGATTCTCAACAATCGCGCTTGAGCGGTTCAACGTTCCTGCCGGTGTCACGGTTCTCTTCGAGGTAGACCATGAAGGCCGCCTCATCATGCTGTCAGACGTCGTGGGTCCCAAGGTGCATTTCGGGGTCTTGCCCCAACAGAGGCCACGGGATCACCACGAGCTTCGTCCCGGCAGGGACATCTTTCCGCCGCGGGCGGAACTGGTCGTGGGGGAGAAGGCTCAGCCAGCTACGGCTTCCTCCTTGCCCCACCGAAAATCGGTGCCGGTGACAAGCATCTTGTGCATCATCACACCCATTTTTCGGGCCACCGCGGCACGAGCGCGGTTCATGCCGATGCGCCGCGCTAGTTTTACGCCCCACGCCTTCAGCCCGGTCCAGCGTTTGACGCGCGTCATGAGCACGTTGGCCGCCTCGAACAAGTAGGAGCGCACGAGGGTATCACCCGTGCGCGAGATCGAGCCGGTCACGTCCTTTTCTCCCGATTGGTAGCGCCTGGGCGTAAGACCGAGATATGCGCCGACGCTCTTGGATTTTGCAAAGCGTCCCGGCTCATCCACCATCGATGCGAAGGCGAGCGCAACGATTGGCCCTACGCCGGGAACGGTCATCAGGCGCCGCGTCGTCTCGTCGCGTGCCGCTCGGCGCCGCAACAGCCCATCGTATGCCCGGATCTGTTCGGTGATGGCGCGCCAGGCGGCGATCAGCGGCGCGACCATCGCTGCGAGGCCGGTCTGTGCTCCGATCGCTTCCTCGGCAGCGCTAGCGAACGTCTGCCGGTGCCCGACCGCGACAAATACGCCAACGTTCTTGAGCAAGCCGCGGATCGTCGTCGTCAGATGAATCCGCGTGCTGACGAGTTGCGCTCGAGCTCCGAGCACGCCACGCACCAGATGACTGTCGAGCGATTCACCTTCACCTCTCGATACCAGCCTGTTCGTACGAGCTGGGCCAACCCGAGCGCGTCATTCTCATCAGTCTTGTTCACCTGGACGCTCAGCCCCGCTTTGGCATGGCGCGCGTCCAGACAGATCAGCGGAAGCCCGAGGTCTTTCAATGCATGCCAGAGCCAGGTCGAGAGCGGCCCGTTTCGAAACCAATCCGCTTGGCGTCGGGGGCACGCGATAAGATCACATCGGCAATGGCCGTCGGATCGGTCTTCACCTTTCCGCGCCACATCTGTCGACCTTCCTCGTCGACTACGCTGACGGCGGTATCCTTTTGCGAAACATCGAGGCCAACAAACTGCGTCACGGCTATGCTCCTCCATTGGTAAGACGATGGCCGAGTTCTGCCTGTCAGATCACCGATGGCAACGGCCGGCCCGCAATTATGGCAGGTGCATTATTCGGACACAGACTCACGGTAGATCGAGATCAACTTTTTTTATCGGCCAGAGACCTAATCTCTGACCTCGTGGTGCGCACACGTCGTGCTACAAGCGGTCAGTAACCCTCCTACAGCCTTTCACACATGAAGAAGGGGCTGCTTGGCAAAACCAAGCGGCCCCTGGAAGATCAATTATTTAAAAGTTGGTCTTTACGCCTGCGTACAGGAAACGCCCTGTGTTGGAGAAGATGGCACCGCCATCGCTGGTACCAAGTAGGCCCAGCGGGGGGAGGCGATCAAACGCGTTATCAACACCGACATAGAAATTGAACTTTTCATCAACGTCATATCCAACGCGGAAATCATGATACCAGACATCCGGGTAGAAGCTTGGATCCGAGTAATCCGCATCGTATGCCGGGCCCTGCTTGCTGTCGTGAGTAGCTTCCCAGTCCGTAACGCTTTGCTTACCGATGTAGCGGACCTGATAGCCCAGGGTCAGACCACTCAACTTTACGTTAGCGGACGCATTGAAGCTATAGATCGGATCACCCAATTCGCCGCGAATCCGCTCTGGAAGATCCGGCGTGTCTAGATAGGGGAAATCGCTGCGGTTCTTCACGTAGTTACCAATAAACCGCAGCGAAGCCGAGTTCTTTTCGCTAAACTTGTATTGATAGTTTGCGTCCAAGTCGATGCCCTTGGCACGAAGCGCTGAGAAGTTTACTGACGATACAAGCAATGCAGGACTAGCAAAAAAGCCATTCGACTGACGTGGGTTAACCAAGCTGCAATACTGGTTGTCAAGTGAAGCGGAGTCGAAGCAACTGTCCACTGTCTGCTGGCCAGAAATTGACGAAATAACACTCTTGACTTTGATGTCATAGTAGTCGGCGGTAATGGTGAAGCCCGGAAAGAAGCGTGGTTGCAGAACAACACCGTATGTATAGCTGTCAGATTTCTCTTCACTCAGATTGGCGTTGCCTCCTGAGAGGATCGCCAGGTTTGAAGAGCGCGCAGCCGAATTCTCGAACGTAGTAGGGTCAAGACCTAGAGCGCGGCAATTTGCCTGCCGGTTCGCCCCGTTGCCCGGACCGTTGGTGCTATAATTGCGGTCACAGGGATCATTGATAAAGGCAAAGTTTTGTGAAGGCGAAGAATACAGATCGCTAAGTGTTGGGGCACGCACCGCACGCGAGTAACTTGCACGCAATCTGATATCACGGATCGGGGCCCAGACGACGCCTGCATTGTAAGAGTATACGGTTCCCGTAGAACCCTTAAAATCTGAAACTCGCCCGGCACCGCTGAACGTGAGTTCCTCGATTGCAAAAACATCTTTGATCAAGGGGACATTGATTTCCCCAAAGGCCTCCTTCACTTCAAAGGCCGGCGGATTGAATGGGGCAATTGCGTTGAGGAAGGTTTGACCGGATGAAACCAACTCGTCGAACGACGAGCTAGCCGTCTCACGACGGTATTCGCCGCCAAGCGAGAAGCTTACAGGGCCACCGGGAAGCTCGAAAAGCTGGGACGAGTCGCCTTTGATGAAGCCGTTGACGACGTACTCCTCCGCCCTACCCTTATAGTTGGTATTCGTCATGAAGTAGCTGAGAGCTTGTGGCGTCAAAGTCGCATTGTTCGCCCCCAGCAAGCTGATGGGGATACAGTTCGCGTCGTCGTTCGTCGCTGATGTATCAGCATTGATACGGCAGACGGCCTGGCCCGCACCATTGCGCACGGCGTCAGCCGCGTTACGGAAACGCGCCTCGATGCGGTTGTTCTTCGACAGAAGCTTATTATCGAAGCGGCCATAGTTGAACGACACGTCGTAGTGCCAATCACCGTTGAAATCGCCTTCGACCCCGGCGACAATGCGATAAGTCTGCCGCGTGGCGAGCTCACCACGCGATCCAAAGTCGAGGTTGTTGCGCGACAATCTAAAGAATGACGGATTTGGATTTGCGGCGGACACTAAGGTCGATCGAATAAGTGCTGCATCGGCAGGATTTAGGAACGCGTTATCGAAGAAGATCGGAACGCCCGCGGAGTTGCTCGCGTAGGCTGGGTTCGTCGAGCTACCATTTTGAGCGAAGGTCGGCGAACTCTCCTGAACCGACTCCACTCGGACGTACTTCGCCTCAATGTATGGCTTGAATCCATCGGACACGTCGTAATGCGCCAGGACGTTTGCAGAATACCGCTGCAACCCCGGCTGCAACACACCATAGTTGCTCAGGGTGGAGCCGCCAGTTGCGCCTACGGCGTTGCCAGAACCGAACGGTCGGAAGTCGGTCGTACCGTAGTTCGCTTCTTCCAGCCGCCCGCCATCGTTAAACCGGAAGACGCGAGGAAAACCGTTCGCGCGGCAGGCCAGCGGATTTCGCGTCGCGACGGAACCGTTGGAAACGCATGATGTGGACGTAGCCGCGTTGTAGGGGATGAACGTGCCCCCTTCGCTTAGCCCGAGGCTGTAGACACCTCCGTTAAAGAACGTGCGATCAGGGACGTCGTCGTTGTTAACCGGCGACGAGCCGTTGAATTGTCGACGACCGGTGTACGCGCCTGTGAATCCGGGCCGATCAAGGTAGCTCAAAGTGTTCGTTTTTGCGTATTCAAGCGCGACTGCGACGTTGCCGCGACCGTCGGAGAAGTTTTTCCCGAACGTACCAGCGGCAAAATACGATCCGCGATCGCCGCGGTCAGTCACCCCGCCTTGCGCGCGGAGCGAGATGCCCTCGTAGTTACGCTTCAGAACGAAGTTCACGACGCCAGCAATCGCGTCCGAACCGTAGACTGCGGACGTGCCACCGGTCACGGTATCGACACGCTCCACCAGATCGACCGGAATAGTGTTTGTATCGACAGTAAAGTCGCCTTCCGACGAAGTGATATGGCGCTTGCCATTTACAAGAACGAGAGTTCGGCTTGTCCCTAGGCCGCGCAGATCCAGAACGTTAAGACCGGTGGTGCCGATAAAACGGGTCGAATTTGCCTGGCTGAAGGTGGAGCGCAGCGACGGAAGATCATTGAGTGCGTCGCCGATCGAAAGATTGCCGCGAGAAAGCAGCTGATCAGCGGAAAGCGACGTGATCGGGGAGGCCGATTCAAGCGCGGGTCGAGCGATACGGCTACCCGTGACCACAATGGTTTCGCCGGTACCGATATCATCGGCCGGAGTACCGTTGTTGTTGGTCTGAGTGACCGTTCCAACCTGCGTTGCGTCGCCTGTCGACGGCACATCCTGCGCCATTGACACAGACGGTATGACAACCCCGGCCGCGAGCGCGCTGGCAGCTAAAAGCCGTATTTTCATCATTGGAAACCCCCTGATCGTAGCTGCGCGACTAACGCGCTAGAGGACGATATCTGAAGCGTTGCGAGTTAATGACACAATCGTTAATCGGCGGTACATAAATCTACTACGTCCCTTTTTGCCGTAATGTTGCAAAAATGCTACATTTTCCTATTGGATAATTGGCTCAAATCTCGGATTGTGAAACTCTCACACGACCTGAGGGATTGAGAGCAGTTTCATGGAAGACCAAGTTTCTGCACAATCTTCTGCTCCGGATGTACGGCGGAGTGGTAATTCTGCCAAGATCATTGTGGCTTCTACGGATAGATCGTTCGTACAGAGCCTCGTGAATGGAGTTTCTCGTACTGGTATTTTATGCCATACCGCACCATCAATTAGTCAACTGATCTCCAGCATAGATGAACATCACTACGAATTTATAATAGCAGACGCATATTTGACTGATGGTAATGTGAACACTGCTCTTTCAACATTGGGAAAAGCCAATGGTTTTCCTTGCATTGCGGTGAGGCACGATTGCGGGGATGAGGTTGATCGGATTGTATCTTTGGAGATGGGTGCCGATATCTGCATCTCGACAGATTGTAACATACGTGAAATCATAGCAATTATCCGCGCGGCTATTCGACGGAAGGCAAAGTTAGAAAATATTATTTGTAATGATTCTCAGCCAAAGCATGAAACATCTCATCGATCTAGATTTAAGTTTTACGACTTTATATTAGACTACGGAAGCCGTGAGTTGGTGCACTTTAATAATGCTATACCGGTTACCAATAGTGAATACGCTATTCTATTTGAACTCTTACGAGATCCAGAGCAAGTAGTGCGTCGTGACAAGCTTAGAACGGCGCTAAGTATAAATGATTCGACAAATGATCGATCGATTGACGTTTTTATAAGCCGCCTCAGGAGGAAGCTTGGTGGTTTCGATCAGCGTAAAGTAATTAATACTGTGCGAGGTTTAGGGTATAGAATGGCTGCTAAAGTTTCGTGTTCTCAAGTGAATTAGTTTATATTACTCTCAAACTGCTTACTGCGGTTCGCCGAGTACGATCTGCAACGGCGCCGCTCACCGTTTTTAACCCCCCGTTCCGTTCGGCGTCGCCTACGCCGAATTGGCCTCCATACTTCGCCGATGGGCGGCCACGATGCGCGAAACGGTGGGTTCGCTAACGCCGTAAAGGCGGGCCATTTCGGCCCCTGATTTACGACCGGAGACAACGGACTCGGCAATCTCGCGACGCTGCTTGTCGGCAAGCTTGCGTCGACGCCCGCCAATCCGTCCCTCTGCACGGGCTTGGGCAAGGCCAGCGCTGGTGCGCTCGCGGATCATCGCCCGCTCGAACTCGGCGAAGCTGCCAACCATCTGCATCATCATGCGCCCCGCAGCTGTGGTGGTGTCGATCGCTTCGGTTAACGAACGGAAGCCCGCGCCTGCAATTTCGACCCGCTCCATGATGTGCAACATGTCCTTCAAGCTGCGCGACAATCGGTCCAGTTTCCAGACGACCACCACGTCGCCGTCCCGCAACTGCCCAATCATCTCCAGGAGCTTAGGCCGATCCCATCGACCACCGCTGGCGGTCTCCTCGAATACCCGCTTGCATCCTGCCGCATCGAGAGCGCGACGTTGTGCCGCATTCGATTGGTAATCGCCCTTCGACACGCGGGCATAGCCGATCAGATAGGGTTCGCGTGTCATCCTGCGTCTTTCACAAACGGCCGTATCCGGAGGCAGAAACAGGAGTGACGGGTTTACGCCGCCTTCCGCCTTTCACAATCCTCTTTCATTAAGTGAGCAAAAGGCAAGAGGTTTTGGAGGATCAAACATGCCCGCACGCATTCCAATGACCGAGCGGCAGCGCGCCGCACTGCTGGCGCTGCCCGATACCGAGACGATGGTGGGCGACATCATGGCCTCGACGCAGAAGACCTGGCCGCGATCGGTATCGCACGCACTCCAGCGACCCGGCTGAGCTATGCCCTGCAACTCTGCTGCCTGCGCTATCTGGACGGCATCTGCGCCGGCGAGCTGTTTCCTGCGATCATGCTTGACCATATCGCCGACCAGGTTGGCGTTGATTCGGGTGTCATCGCGGACTTCGCACGGCGCCGACCCGCTACGATCAGTTTGCCGCCATCAAGGCACGGTTTGGTTTTGCCGATCTAAGCCAGCCGGTTCGCACTTCGATGATGGCGTGGCTACACCTCGAAACTTTTCACTACATCACGCATTATGCCGGCATCGTTCCAAGGACACGTGGTTATGAAGTCGCTGGTACCTTTGTTATTTGCCCTTACGCCCCTCGCGGTACTGATAGGTGCCTGCCTCACGTGCCCATAATCGCCGGCATTTGATCGAGCCGCAGCACAATATCCTCGGCTGTCATCGCGTTCGCAACGTGCTGTTTGTAAGGGAAGATTGCGGCGAGAGGGTCGTAGTGGACAGTCGTGATCGCATCTGAGCTATGAGACTAGGCCACGTGGACAAAGGTTGACGCGCGTCTGATCGGTTGATTCAAGGCTGTCTTTTGGAGGCGGCATTGGGCGAGCGGATTGGGGTTTCGGATGATGAGTGGGCTCTGATAGGGCCCCTGCTGCCGTCGGAGCGAGGACGTGGCTGCCGACCCGCGGGAGACAACCGGCCCTATTTCGAAGGCATGGTGTGGATGGCGCGGACAGGCGCGCAATGGCGGCATTTGCCGGATGAATATGGCAAGTGGAACAGCGTGTTCCGGCGGTATCGTCGCTGGGTCGTGACGGGCGTGTTCGAGGCCATGCTGGAGACCCTGGCCGCTGTCGTCGAGCGGGATGTCAGCGCCGACATGATCGACAGCACCGTAGTCCGGGCGCACCACTGCGCCGTCGGGCTAAAAAAGGGATCAAGAATTCGAAGGGCTCGGCCGCTCGCGAGGCGGTTTCACAACCAAGCTGCACGCCCGCTGTGATGGTCAGGGGCGACCGCTATGTTTCGTCCTGACGCCGGGCCAGGCCCACGACGTGAAGGGCTTCGGGCCCTTGTTCGGGATGCTGGCTGACCGGATTGAGGCCCTGCTTGCCGATAAGGGCTATGACGCCGATGCCATCCGCCAGGAACTCGCCAAGGCGGATGTCGAGGCGGTCATTCCAACCAAAAGTAACCGCCGCATGCCGATCCCGCATGATCGCGAGAAATACCGTTGGCGCAATCTCGTCGAGCGCTTGTTCAGCAAGCTCAAGAACTGGCGCCGTGTCGCAACGCGTTATGACAAGACAGCAGAGTCATATCTCGGCTTCGTCGCGCTCGCATCAGTTACGCTGTGGCTGCCCTTTGTCCACGTGGCCTAGAATGATGTCACCCATCAGGTTGCCGCGCAGTTCAAGCTGACAGCCGGATCTTACAATCACGTCGCCCGAGACGTTGCCGCGTAGAACGGTATCTGTCTCGATGGTAAGAGGCCCTTCCATATTGCCTCGGAGCGTCTGCATAATGGGGACCTCGCGCTCGTGTGCTACCCATATGTAGCACCACTCTGCCTCAAAGATGCAAGACGCGATTTGTTTCCCGGTTAACCGACTGACGTCTGAAGCGTCCCGGATTTCCTGGAGGCTCCCACTTGTGAGTAGGAGCATCGAGAATGAGCAAGACGACAAACAAGTTTTCGCCTGAGGTCCGCGAGCGGGCTGTTCGGATGGTGAGCGAGCACCGGGCGGATCACCGTTCGGAATGGGATGCGCTGGTGTCGATCGCGGGCAAGATCGGCTGCACGGCGGAGACGCTGCGGCGTTGGTGCCGCGACGATGCTGGCCGGCGTGCGGGGCCAGCAGCGCTGGCAGATGATGACCGTGCCAGATTGAAGCTGCTCGAGCGAGAAGTGAAGGAGCTCCGCCGGGCCAACGAGATCCTCAGGAAGGCGTCGGCATATTTTGCGATGGCGGAGCTCGACCGCCCCGGGCGATGAAGATGGCGTTCATCGACGCGCATCGGGAGGAGTTGGGAATCGAGCCGATCTGCCAGGAACTGGCGGTCGCCCCCTCCTCGTATCATCAACATGCGGCCCGGCGGGCAGATCCGGGCAAACGTTCCGCTCGCGCCCGGCATGACGACGAGCTGAAAGAGCATATCCGGCGTGTCCACGAGGACAGCTTTGGCCTGTACGGTTCGCGCAAGGTATGGCGGCAGCTGCTGCGCGATGGCGTCACCATCGCAAAATGCACGGTCGAGCGGCTGATGAAGGTGATGGGGCTGGCCGGTGTCCGGCGTGGCAAATCCTGCGTCACCACGGTTTCGGATCGCAAGGTCGTATGCCCGCTCGACAAGGTCAATCGGGAATTCAAGGTCCAGCGTCCGAATGCCTTGTGGGTCGTGGACTTTACCTACGTCCACACCTGGGCGGGGTTCGTCTACGTGGCGTTCGTCATCGATGCTTTCGCCCGCCGGATCGTCGGCTGGAAAGTCAGCAGCAGTGCTACCGCCGGCTTCGTGCTGGATGCGCTCGAGCAGGCCATCCATGCCCGTCGTCCTACCGCCGACGATCGTCTCATCCACCACTCGGACAGAGGCTCGCAATACCTCGCCATGAGCTACACCCAGCGCCTGGCGGAGGCAAAGCTGGTGCCGTCGGTCGGCAGCGTCGGAGATTCGTACGACAATGCCCTCGCCGAGACGATCAACGGCCTGTTCAAGGCTGAGGTCATCTGGCGCCAGCGCTCCTGGCCAAGCCTCGCCGCTGTCGAAATGGCGACGTTGCGGTGGGTGGACTGGTTCAACAACCAACGCCTCTTCGGCCCGATCGGCTACGTCACGCCCAGCGAGGCCGAAGCTGAATACTATGCCGCGCAATTGGAAACCGCTATCGCGGCATGACTCAAACCAAACTGCCTCCGGGAAATCCGGGACGCTTCAAAGGGTGTGAAATGGAAAACCGTCAGAGCCTCAATCCAGTTAACTCGCGGTGTCCGTGAGCTGCCCCCTGTTTTTTAGCCCAATTTGAGCGAGAGTTTTTCGGCCTTGAGAAGCCTTTGGGCAAGGAGCTGGAAATGAAGAAATCTAGGTACACAGACGAGCAGATTGCCTTCGCGCTGAAGCAGGCGGAGACCGGCACACCGGTGGCCGAAGTCATCCGGCGGATGGGGATTTCGGAGCAGACGTTCTATCGCTGGAAGAAGGTGTACGGCGGGCTCGGCGTTGGCGAGCTGAGGCGTTTGAAGCAGCTCGAGGATGAGAACCGGCAGCTGAAACAGCTGGTCGCCGACCTGAGCCTGGACAAGCACATCCTGCAGGATGTCCTGTCAAAAAAGCTCTGACGCCTGGACGACGACGCGAACTCGTCGCGTACGTCCAGGCGTCCCATGCCGTGAGTGAGCGGCGCAGTTGCTCGGCGCTGGGCGTCGAGCGCTCGTCGGTGCGCTACATCTCGCACAAGCCGGACCAGACACCGCTGGTGATGCGCATCCGTGATCTGGCGGCAACGCGGACGCGCTATGGCTATTTCCGGATCTACATCCTGCTGCGTCGGGAAGGATGGGTCGTGAACCATAAACGCGTCTATCGGCTATATCGGAATGATGGACTGAGCCTTCGGCTCAAGAAGCCGAGGCGCAACGTCAGCGCTGCCAACCGCGAGCGGCAACCGGCGGCACTGGCGGCGAACGAGATGTGGTCGATGGATTTCGTCTCGGACGCTGTTCGACGGCCGGCGGTTACGGGCGCTGACCGTGGTCGACGCCTTTACCCGTGAAGCGCTGGCGATCGACGTCGACCAGGGGATCAAGGGCGAGCAGGTCGTCGAGGCAATGACACGGATCTCGTCGATCCGCGGCGCGCCCAAGACCATTCGCGTGGACAACGTCCTATGTTGGGAAGCAGCGGCGGGTTTCAGCCAGCAGATATCCATGCGCCGACAACCATCGGCGCGGCATGCATTCTGAGCCAGATGGCTCCCACCGTCAACGGGATCGCTCCCTGCCATAGCAAACACAGGATCCAGCGGCGCCGAGGCGGCCGTGGTCCTCACCATCCTTAAGACGAGATACGCACCCAGGTGGAAGGCCCGAACATTATCTACAGGGTCGCTCTCGCGCCCTCACGGCACATCAGAGAGGGGTCCTTCCACCTGGCATCCGACCGTTCGAGGAACGGCCGGTACTCTGTCCCCGTCTTGATGACGGCGTGAGCCACGCGCGCCATCTTGGCGGTGAGCGCCGTCATCGCCTTGCGGCGACGGTCGGCATCGTCCGCGTGCCCGGCGACATATCGTCCGAGCTTATCGCGGAAGCTATTGTCGCGCTGACGCGCGGCAACTTGAGCAGCCATCCAGAAAGTCCGGCGCAATCGTGCGTTGCCGTACTTGGACAGCTTTGTCCGGCCACGGAACGTGCCTGACTGACACGTCGCGAGATCGAGGCCGCAGAATTTCAGAAATTGGCGATGATGATTGAACCGGCGCAGATCACCGGCTTCCGCCAGGATGGTCAGCGCGTTGATCGGGCCGATGCCGGGAATCTTGCGCAGCAGCTGGTAATCGACATGCTCGGCCAGCCTGGCATGGGCAAGCCGCTCTATCTCGTCACGCTGCTGGATGAGACTGCGCCCCTGCGCAATGACCATACGGAACATGGTGATTGCTGCCGAATCCTCCGGGACTGGCAGAGCCACCGAAGCGCAGGCCGTTTCGTATATGTCATTGATAAGACGCGCTTTGGAAACCTTGCGGCCGATGAGAGGCCAGGCCACGGCCGAGAATGTCTCGGCGTCGAGCGCGGTGATGCTGGCAGGAGTGGGGAACCGCTCGATGAGCGCAAAAACCAGTCGGATCTGCTGTTGCCGGCGAAGCGGGCGATCTCAGGGAAGTAGAGCGGCAAATAGTGGGTGAGGATCCGATGCCAGGTTGCGTCTTGGCCTTGGAGATCGTTTCGTGGGTCTTCGACAGTTCCTGCAGGTCGTTGATCCCGGCCGCCAGCGGATCGACATAACGCTGCGTCGCCCCGATCCGCAGCATGTGCAGGATGACCTGCGCGTCCTTGGGGTCGTTCTTGTCCCAGCCATTGTGCAGCGCCTCGCGCGTTCTGGCGAGCGCGACCGACGAGATGAGGCGCAGCTCGAACCCTGCCGTCAGCAGCCGATGTGCCAGCGTGCGATGGTAATTACCCGTCGCCTCGAACCCGACGACGATGGGACGGCCGATGGCAGCGAGCTGTTCGGCGAAGTCGTCATAGTCCTTCTTGGTTGCCATGACGGACAGCCGCCGGCGCCGGCCGCCTTCCGGTCGCTCGATCAGGACTTCCTGCCGGTTCTTGGACATGTCGATGGCTACCAGCACGGCGCCAGCAGGCGTAGGGGTGAGCTTGGTCATGGTCGGTCGGCCTCCAAAGTGTTGTCTCGACAACTTCACTTTAGACACCCGCTGGCCGGCCATGGCTTGCCCTGATGAACCCTGCGGCCGCTACGCGGCCTTGTCTCCATCAGGGCCATAGCGGCTCCCGAACCGGCGCTTCCCAATGTGCTATGGGCCGGAGTTCATCTCGAAGGCGCTCGACCGTTGGGCGTACGAGAACGGCGTGACGCTGGACTTCAGTCGACCGGGTAAACCTACCGACAATGCCTTCGTGGAGTCGTTCAACGGTCGCCTGCGCGACGAGTGCCTGAACGCGCACTGGTTCCTGTCCATCGCCGACGCCCGAGCCAAGATCGAAGCTTGGCGACGGGACTATAACGAGAGCCGTCCTCACACATCGCTTGGCTGGATGACGCCGGTCGAATATGCTGCTGCAGCGGCCGCTAAGGCGGCCGAATGAACGCCCGAAACTCACCCTCAAGTTGGATGAGAAATCGGGGGACCCTCATCCGTCGTGAGGACGTTGACCGGCGTCGGCGGCATATTCTGCCCCGCCCACCGCGACCTCGAGTCACGTGCACTCCACGGTCATAGCTGGGAAGTGACGGCTTGGTTCGCCGGGCGGCCGAACGCGGCGCATCGGCAAGAGCAGCTCGCCGCAATCCTACGCCGTCTCGATCACACCGAGCTTGGCGTTGAGCTTTCGTGGGGTGAAGACATCGCTCAGCGCATAGCCGAGCGGTTCAATGATAGCATGTGCGTGCAGGTGGACGTGTCTCGCCCGCTCGAGCGTATCTACGCGCGGTGGGAACGCTGATGGCAACCGTTTATCACGGCACGCCGCTGACGCCCGCTCCCGCGCTAGACGCCGTTTCCGGCCGATCGTTCTGCGTCAGCTACTATCGGCCTGATAGTGTCGAGGCGGTCGAGGCGATGGCGCCGCATATCATGTATGACAACGGAGCCTTCAGCTTTTGGATGCAGGCCGTTCGGGCTGGTATCGATCCAATCGAGGCGGGCCGTTCGGACTGGAGCCCGTACTACAGTTGGCTGGCCGGCAGGCTCTATGAAGCGGGGCGCTGGGCGGTGATCCCCGATCGCCCAGCCGCACCGTCTCAGATCAACGACGGCTCATTGAACGACTGGCCATACGGTCGGTCGCGCGGCGCGCCGGTCTGGCACATGGACGGCCCGCTCGAACGCCTGGCCCGCCTATGCGAGCGGTACGATCGGGTATGCCTCGGCTGGATAGGCGACCCGAAGCGCGAGCCCGTCGGTTGTGATGCGTATCGTAGGCGCATGGACGAGGTCGCCGCGCTGATGGGCGACCACTGGCATCCTCTACACATGCTCCGCGGTGTCGCGGTTGGAGGGGATTACCCGTTCGCGAGCTGTGACAGCACCAGCCTTGCCCAGAATCACCACCGCTACCGGCTTCGTCTGTTTGCCGGCACGCCTGACGAGTGGTCGGGTGTGCGGGCGTATGCCGATAAACTTGAAAGGATGGCGGCATGAAGCCTGACTGGACACCCGAGGAAACAAATGTTGCGCGGTCGCTT
This sequence comes from Sphingomonas sp. Ant20, assembly GCF_000783375.1. Classification (NCBI taxonomy): domain Bacteria; kingdom Pseudomonadati; phylum Pseudomonadota; class Alphaproteobacteria; order Sphingomonadales; family Sphingomonadaceae; genus Sphingomonas; species Sphingomonas sp. Ant20. Next base: position 134,103 of record NZ_JRVI01000008.1, on the reverse strand, counting down.
CGGGATAGTGGCCTCACATATGCGGTAATCGGCAAGCGCGTGGGGCGATCAGCGCAGGGCGTCAAACGTCGGCTGCAGTACCCTGAAGAGATCGCCGCATGGTCATCGACACCCTCAATCCCCGATACAGGAGCGCGACAGCATGACCGGACCGACGATGTTGGAACTGGCGGACGCGGTCGAGAAAGCCTCGGGCCCTGACCGCGCGCTGGACGTCGAGGTGTTCCGCGCAATCGGCGCGCCGGTCCCGTTCCAGTTCGCGAGCGCAATGGTGGCGCTGACCTACGACGAGGCTTCACGCAACTATACCGCGCCGATCGGCGACATGCATGTCCGCTACGAGGTGCCCGCCTATACCGGATCGGTCGATGCGGCGATGGGGCTTACGCCTCCCGATCATACCGTCCAACGTTCCGACTGGGACCACGCCAGGCTGCGGGAGATGGGCCCCTGGCAAGCGATCGTGCTGCCGCTCGGCGCGCGCGGCGGGATGCAGAGTTACACCTTCAGCAACCGTTGCGACCATGCGGCATCGCTGCCCCTTGCGCTGACGGCCGCGTCGCTGCGCGCCCGTCACACCCTCAATCTGGAGAACGCCCGTGGCTGAGAATGTGGAAAATTGATGCACGCCATTTTTGGACACCTTCGCCGCCGCACGCCGTTAAAGCCCGAAGCATCACCCCACGCGCGCAGGCGGGGTGGCAGGTCGAAAGTTACTTCCGACGCGTCGTCCATTGGTCGCCACCGCCAAGGATGGGGTAGCAGTGTCATGGCGCGTTAACCAACGCGGCCCTATGTAGGTGCTTCTGCAATGGCAGTCATTTCGCATGGTGCGAATTGACAGGCCCGTACGTTAGCAGCAGGTAGCACATGTGATCACACGATCGCACATTAGGATGGTGAGAATCATGAAGTACCGGTCAAGCAATACCGGCAAATTCATTCTTGATGGGGCCGCAAGGATCGTTGGCGCGCCGAGCATGCAAAAGACGAAGAATAAGATTGCGTCCGGCTCAATCGCGTCCGATTGGACAGCGGTTGGCGGCGATCTGCGCCGTTCGATAAGTGGAAAGTCGGAGCGGCTCGTTGGCTGACCATGCCGATGTCGGCGCGGAAGAAGATGCTGGTGGGAATCAACCACTAGCACTACTTTGGCAGAATTGGTTCGTCGGCGGTCGCCAGCCGCTTATGACAGTGCGGGCACTGCGTGGGTGGCGGTCTTGCCAGCCGGTCAATGATCGCTTGTCTGATAGCAGGCAGGGTCGGTTGCGGGGGCGGTCCGCCGACTCTTTTTTTTTCCGCCCCGCTGCCTTGAGGCGGCGGGATTGCAGGAAGGCGTAGGCGAGCATCGTCATCAAGGCATGCCTGTGTAATCCTGGCCACGACCGACCCTCGAAATGGTCGAGCCCGAGTTCCTCTTTTTAGTTGCTGGTGGGCCTGTTCACAGACCCATCGCGCCTTGATGGTAGCGGCAAGCTGCCGCAGCGGCGTATCGGGCGGGAGATTGGATACATAGTATTTGCGCTCGCCACTCGAACGGCGTTCGCCGACCAGCCAGACCTCTTCACCAGGCATGGCCTGAACGCGGTTGTCGGCCATACGATGGCGATGTCCCTCGGCGATCCGAACACGCCGGGCGGCGAACAGGCAGGTGAGCCGCCCCTTGGTGCCGCGGCGCCATGCTACTTTTCGCCACGCCTCTCTGGCCAGTATGTCCGCAACCGGTACTGGTGGCTGGTCGGGGATATGGTATTTGCGCGGCCTTCCGCCGCGTGCTGCTGGGAAGGTCAGTTCGACATCGGCCGCGTAGACGGTTTGGCGGGACGACAGGCCAACCGCCCAAGACAGTCCTCGCTCGCTCAACGCCTGACGGAACGCCGCTCCTGAGCCGTACCCCGCATCGGCCAGCACGCATCCAAACCGGGCACCTGCGGCCATGACCCGGTCGATCTCCGCCATGGCGATGTCGGGTTTGCTCATCACCACTTGCCGCTCCGCCGGCACCCGAGCGCGTTTCATCCGCACCGGATCGTCTGTCCAGCTTTCAGGCAGGAACAAGCGGAGCCCAACCATCACCGGGACCTCGCGCGATGCCAGGGTCACCGAGACCAGCGACTGGCAGTTCGCCGTCTTGCCCTGCGACGATGCATATTGCGGTGCCACACCCACCGAATTGCGCCCCTTCTTCGGTAGGGCAGTGTCGTCGATGACGAGGTAGCCTTTCGCATCGCCAACAAGCCGGTCCGCCTCAGCCAGCAACCTGTTCTCGAACGGCGCGGTGTCCCATGTTCCGCTCGCGATGAAATGATGGAGCTGATCGTAGCCGACATCGTCCGTCCGCGCTGCCAGCGGCTGGATACTCTTGCGGTCGCCCGGGCCGATCAAGCCGGCAATGTACGCCGGACACATCCGCCGTTGCGCCGGGTGCGTCAGTTCCGCGAGAAACGGCGCCAGCCACGTCTCCAGATCCTCTCGCCAGCTATCGCTCGACATCATCGCGCACCGTCCCGGTCAGCCCTCATGCCACCGGAATCAACGACGATTCCACCCGGTTCCTTCAACCTGCCAAAGTAGTGCTAGTTCCTCGGGAAGAAACGATCGAACGCGTAGAGGCGATCCTGCAGCCTTTGCCTCCTGTCGAGCGGCAGGAGGTGATTGAGCAGGTTATGTTCCATCAAGGGCCGCTGCCGCCCGCTGAGCTTCTCAGGCAATATGACGAGGTCGTGCCCGGCCTCGCGCGTGAGATCGCTGATGGGGCGAGCGAAGAGCGCGCTTTTCGCCATCGGATGACCGAGAAGACGGGCACACAAGAGTTCACACTGAACATTCTCGGCTTGGCTGCGATGCTTATTGCGCTGCTAATGATGCTTGCGATCGTCGCTTACATGGTGGCCATGGGTCAGGCTGTCGCCGGCGCGGCATTGGGCGGCGCCATCATCGTGGGCGTGATCGTTGCCCTGTCGAATTACCGTAAGGCCGAAGCCACGAAGCTACCCGCCCCCGCCGAAACCGCTAAGAAAGCCGATTGACGGCTAGGCCCCGAACTCCGGCCCTTCCCCATCAGGATAGAACGCGTGGGGATCGTAAACCGGTCGCTGCGCCGGCCGCGCCTGCCGCGGAGGCGGGCGTTTCGGCATATCGGGGACCGGGTCGGGCAGGGTAGGGACACCGCCTCCAAACCGTATCCGGATGTAAGCACCGCTCCCGTGCATCGCCTGGAAGACGGCGATCGTCTCGCCTTCCTTCATCCGCTTGCCGTTCAGCGGCGCGCGCTCGGCGCTGACATAGCCCAGCTGAGTGCCACGCTCGCTGAAGATGGCAACGGCGTTTTCGTCGTATGGGTTGGTAGGCTCGAGGCGCAGCTCGACCACGTCGCCGGGCGCACATAGCATGCACTCCATGCGTCGGTTGCTCTTGCTCTTGTCCTCGTTCGGAAAGTCGATGCCGACAATGGAGGTGGTTAGTTCGTCCATGCGACGAGTTTGCTCGAATCGAGGGGACGGCGCTAGACCACCGCGAGAGGTGGCAATCCATGACCCGAGTTGAATGCGCCGCGCGCGCTTTGTGCAGGTTCAACAAGATTCCGGAGGATACGAAGTTCGAGGGGCGACCGATGTGGGAAAGCTACATCGACGAGGCAACGGCGGTGCTCGCAGCGCTCGACACAGCTAAAGACGTGACAGATGGGTGATGCGATTGCCCCCACGGACTTCGAGAACAAGTGGTCCCTCGGCCTAAGCGTTTTGGTAAATGATGCTGACTGATGGGCCTGGCCCGTTGGCACGCTTATATCGAAGCGTAAATTTTTGTGCTGAGCGATCATCAGTGCAGCGCGCGTGCCATGCCCCGTCACAGGACGCGTATTAGGATTGCCAGGTGGGACCGTCACCACCGGCCTCTTCCGAACGGAATGCCATCAAAATTATCATATGTTGTGAACGAGGCATCTAATCGAAGGTGGTCGATCCATAATAATATATTCTCTTATTAATAACGTAGGAGGCTACAAATGGCTGACACGCCGCGCATCAACCCGTTCACTGCGATTGCCGTCGAGGGCGCAGTTTTAGTGGAAGCCGGTGGATACGCTATGGCGCTGACACCCGAAGCAGCCTTAGCCTCCGCGATGGATCTGCTGGCCGCGTCCGCTTATGCCAAGCGGCAGGCTGCTGTGCGTGGGATCAGTTAGTCGGCCAAGTTATGCCTGGGATAGCTGAAAATACGCGCATTCCGACAAACCTAAGCGCTGACAAAAAGTAACATAGATTGATCTTAACCCTGATTGTCGAAGGATGGCTTGGCCTCTGACGGTCTACTTTGTAACAAAACCACCCATGAATACGCCCTTTGGACACGACGCAGAAGTTTTGCGTTCCGCGATTGCATGGGCGCTGCATGTCGCCGATGCATCTAACAATCCGCTAGTGGCCTCTTTTTTGGCCGATGCACTGCATCATGCCGAAGACGGTGCCTATGGATCTTGCGCCGCCACTGGGGCGAATTCACTAGGTTGGAACGCGGGTGCGTTGTCTCCCGAGCGTTGAATTAAATCGGGAATTCGGGGTTTAGCGTGCGCTTCAGGTATCATCTTGAGCAGTGCCGCACGCATTGCTTTGACGGCGTCCCGTTTCCCAACGCTTTTGCCGCGGGCCTCAGTGATCGCGTCGCGTTCGTCAGCCCCAAGCGCTCGCCCTAGCAGTCGCTCATAGTACGGGACGAACTTGCTGGGCGTCATATCGCCAACATAGGTCAAACCGCACTCCAAGACCAATGTTAAGCGCCGAACTCGGGGCCTCTGTGGTCTGGGTAGAACGCGTGGGGTCGTAAATCAGTCGCTGGGCCGGCCGCGCCTGGCGGGGAGGTGAGTGTTTCGGAACATCGGAGTCGGGGTCGGGAAGGGTGGGCACCCGCCTCCGAGCCTTATCCGGATGTAGACGCCGCATTTGTACATCGCCTGAAAGACGGCGATTGTTTCGCCTTCCTTCATTTATCCCCAAATCAGGTGAGCACTTCCGGCGCCGGCGACGCTTTACCGCGCGGCCATGGCATCGAGCGGCCATCGCGCGTGAATCTTAAGGCTTCGTTAGGCATCATTTCGTATGGTCGCGGGCCGGGTAAGCGGACGCTTAGGCCACCGATCTGCTCGAATGATAAGATAGGTTGAGGATAAAAGATGTCTATCTCGTTCTACATCGTGGCGGATAAGCCAGAAAATGAACGAGAGCGTGAGGTGGCAATAGAAAAAAGCAGGCTTATTGCGACCCAAATGTCGAGAAATTTAGACCTATACTACAACAAATTCGAGATCGGTTAGGTGCGGCCTCTGCGGCGATTACAATAATCTATCAATACTCGTCATATGTTTTGTCGGCAGTAGGTTTTGAGGCTGGCATATATGAGAGGTCAACGTCCTTCTGCGCGCATGCAATACTGTATCCGGATGAGTTGACAATCGTCCCGGACGCCGGCGCAGACGAGCGTTTCGCAGGTAATCCGTTAGTAAATACCAGCCAGGGAATCCAATTTTATATTGGTGCGCCTCTTCGAGACAAAAACGGCACCGTGCTTGGGGCGTTGTGCGCGTTTGACGAAAAGCCCCGTCAGGTTATCACGGACGAGGACAGATCTAGAATCATCGAGCTAAAGAAAGAAGCAGAGGATATTATCAAAGACATAAGCAGAGAAAATGAGGCTAATGGCGATCGGACATACCATTACTCCATGCAAAATAGTTGACCATAACAGCCTCCTGTACGTGAGGATGCATTATACCTAGGCTCGCTTTTATATGAACATGTATCGTACAATCGCGACTGATATTTCTCCCGCGCTTCTCGATCGCCGTTACTCGTCCCGGCGTCCCGTCAACATAGGAGCGCTCATAATGACGCCTCTGGGCGATATGATACCGGCGACCGTCACAGACGTCTCCTCTGGCGGATTCCGGGTGAAGGCAGACTACGGGGTAACCATCGGCCGATCTCTCGTTCTCGTCATTCTAGGGCTGCGAGATACGCTGGGTGGGTTGCTTGGTCATATCTCGGCGAATTTGGACTTGAGGGCGCTCAGGCAATTTCCGAGGATGCTATCGAGCATATCGTTGCTCTTGGCGCTAAACCGGACCCGACATAACTCTCGCAAGCCCCACTTGCTGAAGATGGTAACGGCATTCTCGTCGTAGGGGGTGATCGGCTCGAGGCGCAGCTTGACCGCGTCGCCAGGCGCGCAGAGCATGCACTCCATACGCCGGTTGCTCTTACTCTTGTCCTAGTCTGGGAAGTAGATGCCGACAATGGAGGTGTACAGTTCGTCCATGGCGTTGATGTAACGTTTTGCGCGGCGTGTCGTAAGGTCTATCCTATCCAGGCCTACCGACGACTCGACGTTAACGGAGCTGAAATGAACGATCCTAGGACATGGTTTCAGCCAAAGGTTGTTGGCATAGGATGGACGCCGCGAACGTGGGAGGGATGGGCACTCATTGCGGCAGTGATTGCTGTTGGAGCACTCGTCGGAAGACTGGACCCTTAAAGCAGCTCATTGCGCTGTGCAGATAGTTTGCTCGGATCGGCCGCTGACGCGTAGCCTTGCTCGATGATGAGTGATCGAGAAGTGTGGCTGAAGGCGTGGGACGTCGTGCGGACGCATGGCGCGCTGGAGTCTGCGCCTATTGTCGCCACGCTGCTGGATATAATGGGCGATGATCCCCACCACTCCGATTGGGCGCGCGTCGCTGCGGCTGTCGATGCGATCAACGAAGGGCCGTTGCAGTAGTGTGGCGTAACGAACGCCTTTGATTGGTTATATGGTAGGCGGTCTGTTTAAGACTGCGTACAACGCTATGTAAAAGGCAGTGAAACCACTTGGCCTTGCTCATCGGGCTTGCACTGATGAGATGCCGGTAAAAAATATGACGCGGTCGCGAACGCAAAAAAATGCCCCGACTCGGAAAGCCGGGGCATTTTTCAAATTCAGCCGTTGTAAGGTTCACCATTGTCCTAGTCACGGACTTGTTTACACCCTGCGGGATGTGTCAATGATGACAATGGTTATTCCCGAGCTGATGACAGCATTACCCGCGAATGGGCTTGCCGATTGGCCAGTAGCGCATTTGAACCCCCAAAGTTAAAAAGTGCTCGTCTTTCGACAAGGGGATTTATGCATTAGAACGGCTTTGTTGCACAAAGATAATTAAGCACAAATATGGTTTTACTGACGAGATCTATGCAACGCGGATGGTGGTCGGTGTTCCTATTTGTGAAAATCGATTGAGAACTGCGGCACGGAGTTTGAGCTCGGTAATCTGACGATCAAAGGTGCGCGATGCGACGCGCTCGCCGAGCAGCTTGAAGCAGTGCATCTTCGTCTCGACCAGGCTGCGGCGATGGTAGCCGCTCCACTTCTTCCAGATTGTTCGACCGAGCCTTTTCATCGCGCGTAGCGTTTCGTTGCGAGCATCGGCGCCGGCCGCCGGCTTCTTCCATGGCTGGCCGCCCCGGCGTACGGGAATGACCGCGTCTGCGCCCCGGGCTGCGATCGCGGCCCGACACTTTCTGGTGTCGTAGGCGCCATCACCCCCGACGATCGTAATCCGTTCGTCCGTCGGGATTTGCGCCAGCAGATCCGGCAGTGTCGCGGCGTCGCCAATCGCATTGGTTGTGACCTCGATGGCCCGGATCTCCAGGGTTTCGGCGTCGATCCCAAGGTGAACCTTACGCCACTGGCGACGGTAGGAAGCGCCGTGCTTGCGCGTCTTCCATTCGCCTTCGCCCATCATCTTGATCCCGGTACTGTCGACCAGCAAATGCAGACCACCCGTACTGGCGCGACCATCAAGTGACACCGCCAATGTCTTCTGCCGACGGCATAGCGTCGTGTAATCCGGCACCGGCCAATCCAGCTTTGCCAGCTTCAGCAGGCTGGCAACCAGTCCCGTCACCTGCCGTAGCGGCAGTCCGAACACTATCTTCAGCGTCAGGCAAACCCTGATCGCGCTGTCCGAAAACCGCATCGGCCGACCTCGACGACCAATCGGGGGCTGCCAGCCAATCCATGCCCGGGTCAAACCAGACCTCCAGCGACCCGCGGCGCTTCAGCGCTGCGTTATACTCGCTCCAGTTCGTCGTGCGGTACTTCGGCATGGTCGGTTTTGGCATCCATCCCACCTACGCTTCCTGACCCTCACAGGGAATCCCAACGCCCTTTGTGCAACAAAGCCTATCGGAACTAACAGGCGATGGCGCGCGGGGTGCGCGGCAGGGTGTTTTTGGGGGGAAGCGATTTTGACGATCACGCTGTTCGGGATCAGGAATTGCGACACGATGAAGAAGGCGCGCGCGTGGCTCGATGCGCACGGTGTCGCCTATGTGTTTCATGACTACAAGACTGCCGGGATCGATGACGCACGGCTGCGCGACTGGATCGGCCGGGTCGGGTGGGAGCCGTTGCTCAACCGCGCCGGCACCACGTTCCGGAAACTGCCCGAGTCTGACCGCGTCGACCTGGACGCGGACAAGGCGGTCGCGCTGATGCTGGCACAGCCGTCGATGATCAAGCGTCCCGTGCTCGATACCGGTGCGACGCTGCTGGTCGGCTTCAGCGCCGAGCGGTATGAGGCGGCGGGGCTGGGGAACGCCTGAAGGAGACGAGCATGCCTGTCGCTACTTGGAACGGCCAAGAGATCGCCCGGTCCGACGATACCGTCGTCGTCGAGGGCAATCACTATTTCCCCGCGGACAGCGTCGATCCGGCGCTGCTCGAAGACAGCGCGACGCAGTCGAACTGCCCGTGGAAGGGTACCGCGCGCTACAAGACGCTGGTCGTCGACGGCAAGCGCAACGTCGATGCGGTCTGGTACTATCCCGATCCCAAATCCGCCGCGGCCGAGATCAAGGATCGCTATGCCTTCTGGAAGGGCGTGACGGTCGGCTGAGCCGCGGCCGTCGCCGGTGTCGGGCGGGCGCGACGGGACGGGCTGGGCGAGCGGCATCGGCTTCGCTAGACGCGCGCCCATGTCCACGACCTACACGCTCGACACCGCGACGAGTCGCGCCAACCCGACGCCCGCCCCGCTCAAGCGCCTCACGATCCCCGCGATCCGCCGGCAAAAGGGGCAGGTGCCGCTCGTCATGCTCACCGCCTATACGGTGCGCAATGCGCAGCTGCTCGATCCACACTGCGACATGCTGCTGGTCGGCGACAGCCTGGGGCAGGTGATCTACGGCCTGCCCTCGACCGTGCCGGTCACGCTCGAGATGATGGCGGCGCACGGCGCGGCGGTGGTGCGCGGCAGCTATCATGCGGTGGTCGTGATCGACATGCCGTTCGGCAGTTATGAGGCATCACCCGAAAAGGCGTTCGAAAGCGCCGCGTGGCTGCTGAAGCAGACCAGTGCGGCGGCGGTGAAGCTCGAGGGCGGCACCGCGATGGCGCCGACCGTACGGTTCCTGGTCGAGCGCGGGATTCCGGTGATGGGGCATGTCGGCCTCACCCCGCAGGCGGTCAACGTCCTGGGCGGCTATGGCGCGCGCGGCCGTACGCCCGAGGAGGCGGCGAAGATCGTCGCGGATGCCAAGGCGGTCGCTGAGGCGGGCGCATTCGCGCTGGTGATCGAGGGCGTGGTCGAGCCGATCGCGATCGAGATCACGCGCGCGGTCGCCTGTCCGACGATCGGCATCGGCGCATCGGTCGAGTGCGACGGCCAAGTGCTTGTTGCCGAGGACATGCTCGGCCTGTTCGACCGTACCGCCAAGTTCGTGAAGCGGTTCGAGGATCTCGCCGGCAAGATCTCGGGCGCGGCGGAGACCTATGCCGACGAGGTTCGCAGTCGTGCCTTTCCGGGACCCGACCAGAGCTATGCGCCGCGCGCCGGCACGGTGGATTGATCCGGCTTTTGTTTCGGACGCGTGGCGGCTAAGGTCCGCGCCATTCCACCATCCCCCGATATCCTTTCCTCCCTTTGTCTCCGGAGTCACCCTTGGCCCTGCCGCCGAAAACCGATGAAGCGTTCCTCCGCGAGGTCGACGAAGAACTGCGCCGCGATCAGCTCGCGGGTTTCTGGACGACCTGGGGCAAATGGGTGGCGCTCGGGGTGGTCGCAGCACTCGTCGCGCTGGCCGGATTCCTCTATTATCAGCACCGCACGGAAACCCAGGCGGGTGTCGAGGGCGAGCAGCTCCAGGCCGCTTATGACGCGCTGGCCGCGGACAAGGTCGCCGAGGCGAACACGACGCTGACCAAGCTCGCTGCGTCCGACCGTGCCGGGTACAGCGCGCTGGCGCGGTTCACGGAAGCGGATATCCTTCTCCAGAAAGAGGATATGAAGGGCGCCGCGGCCAAGCTGGCAGCGATCGCTGCGGACACGTCGGTCGCCAAGCCGTTCCGCGACCTTGCGCTGGTTCGGCAGACGTCGGCGGAATATGACACGCTCAAGCCGCAGGTCGTGGTCGAGCGGCTGCGTCCGCTTGCGGTCACGGGCAACCCTTGGCTCGGCAGCGCAGGCGAGATGGTCGCGGTCGCCTATGTCCGGATGAACCAGACCAAGCAGGCGGGGACGCTTTTCGGCCAGATCGCGGCCGATCCCGGCGTGCCCGAGACGATTCGTCAACGCGCTGTTCAGATGGCCGGTGTACTGGGCGTCGACGCCGTTGCCAGCACCGGGACGGCCGGGACCGCCGCCGCTGCTGCATCAAACGAGGATACCAACGCGCAATGACGAAGTCTTATCGGGTGACGGTCGCGGTGGCTGCGCTCATGGCCTTGAGCGGCTGCGGCATTTTCAAGGGTGGCGTCAAGAAGACCCCGACGGTCGGAAACCGGGTATCGATCCTGACCTCCGAAAACGGGGTCGAGACCGACGCGACGATCGCCGATGTCCAGGTCCTCCTGCCGGCCCCCTCGGTCAACGACGCCTGGGCACAGCCGGGCGGCAATCCCGCCAAGTCGATGGGCCAGCTTGCGCTCGCCGCGCAGCCAACCAAGGCTTGGCAGGCGTCGATCGACGGTGGCTCCAACCGCGAACGCATGGCCGCGCCGCCCGTCGTTGGCGAGAACAAGCTGTTCGTGATGGACGTGCACGGCGTCGCGCATGCCTTCAAGGCGGACACCGGCGCAGCCCTGTGGACGACGCCGATCACCGAGGGCAAGATCAACCAGTCCGCGCGTTTCGGCGGTGGCGTGAGCTATGACGACGGCAAGGTCTATGCGACCGACGGCGTCGGCGACGTGGTCGCGATGAACGCGTCGGATGGCGCGATCCTGTGGCGGGCCAAGCCCGGCGGCCCGCTGCGCGGCTCGCCGACCGTGTCGAACGGTGCGGTCTATGTCCTGACGCAGGACAACCAGATCTTCTCGCTCAACCAGGGTGACGGCAAGGTCCAGTGGGTCCAGTCGGGCACGCTCGAGACGCAGGGCGTGTTCGGCGTCGCGGCACCGGCGGTCAGCCAGGGCACCGTCGTCTCGGGCTTCTCGAGCGGCGAGCTCAGCGCCTATCGCTACGAGAATGGCCGTATCCTGTGGCAGGACGCCTTGTCGCGCACGTCGATCACCACATCGGTGTCGAGCCTGTCGGATATCGACGCCGCCCCGGTCATCGATGGCGGCCGTGTCTATGCGGTCGGGCAGGGCGGGCGCATGGTCGCACTCGAACTTTCGACCGGCCAGCGTCTTTGGGAACAGAATTTTGCGGGCATCTCGACCCCCTGGATCGCGGGCGAATGGCTGTTCGTGGTCACCGACGATGCGCGGCTGGTCTGCCTGTCGCGGTCGAACGGCAAGGCACGCTGGATCGCGCAGCTGCAGCGGTTCGATAACGAGAAGAAGAAGAAGGGGCCGGTGACCTGGTATGGCCCGATCCTGGCGGGCGGTCGCCTGATCCTGACCAATTCGCGCGGTGAGATCGTTTCGGTCAATCCGGGCGATGGCGCGGTCGGCAGCACGATCGAGACCAAGACGACCTTCACGCTGCCGCCGATCGTCGCAAACTCGACGCTCTACACGCTCGACCAGAAGGGCAAGATCACCGCCTATCGGTGAGCCATCACCCCTCTCCCGGCGGGAGAGGGGTAACAGGTGACGACGGAGCGTTCCCGCGCTAAGGGCACGGCATGTCCAAACTCCCTGTGGTCGCAATCGTCGGCCGCCCCAATGTCGGCAAGTCGACCCTGTTCAACCGCCTCGTCGGCAAGAAGCTCGCGCTGGTCGACGACCGGCCCGGCGTCACGCGCGATCGCCGCGAGGGCGATGCGTCGCTGATCGGGCTCGATTTCCGCATCATCGATACCGCCGGATACGAGGATCACGACGCGCAGACGCTGCCCGGGCGGATGCGTCAGCAGACCGAGGCTGCGGTCGGCCAGGCCGATGTCGCATTGTTCCTGTTCGACGCACGCGCAGGCATCGTGCCGCTCGACGAGGAGATCGCCCGCTGGCTGCGCACCGCCGACGTGCCGGTCGTGCTCGTCGCCAACAAGGCCGAGGGCCGCGCGGGCAATGACGGCGTGCTCGAGTCGCTGGCGCTCGGCTTCGGCGATCCTGTCGAACTGTCCGCCGAGCATGGCGAGGGCATGGGCGACCTGTTCGAGGCATTGCTCCCGCTGCTCGAAGGCAAGGACGAGGTTCCGGAGGAACAGCCCGACAATGAATATGAGGGGCCGCTGAAGCTCGCGATCGTCGGACGTCCAAACGCGGGCAAGTCGACGCTGGTCAACCGCATCCTCGGCGAAGACCGGATGATCACCGGTCCCGAGGCCGGCATCACGCGCGACTCGATCAGCGTGGATTACGACTGGCATCCGACCGGCGGCGAATCGCGCAAGGTGCGGCTGATCGATACGGCGGGCATGCGCAAGCGTGCCAAGGTCCAGGACAAGCTCGAGAAGATGTCGGTCGAGGACGCGCTGCACGCGGTCGACTTCGCCGAGGTCGTCGTGCTGCTGCTCGACGCGACGCTGGGGCTCGAGGCGCAGGACCTGCGGATCGCCGACAAGGTGCTGCAGGAGGGTCGTGCGCTCGTCATCGCGTTGAACAAATGGGATATCGCGGAAAGCGCGTCGTCGCTGTTCAACGGCGTCAAGCGCGCGCTCGAGGACGGCCTCAGCCAGGTCAAGGGCGTCACCGTGATGACCGTGTCAGGCGCGACCGGAAAGGGCATCGACCAGCTTCTCCAGGCGTGTTTCGACACGCGCGACGCCTGGTCGAAGCGCGTCGGCACCGGCGAGCTCAACCGCTGGTTCGAACGCGCGATCGAGGCGACGCCGCCACCGGCCCCGGGCGGCAAGCGGATCAAGATGCGCTATGTCACGCAGGTCAAGACGCGTCCGCCGAGCTTCGTGATCTTCGGCACGCGCGTCGACCAGCTGCCGGCGAGCTATGAGCGCTATCTGGTCAATTCGATGCGCAAGGATCTGGGCTTCGGCGCGGTGCCGGTCCGGCTGATGTTCCGCGCGCCGAAGAACCCGTACGACGATAATCGCGGCGGCGGCGGCGGCTACTAAACGGTGGCGTCCGGGGTGGTCCGGATCGACGCGCGGGGCATGCGGTGCCCCTGGCCCGCGATGCGGCTGGCCAGAACGCTGCGTCAGGCGGGCGAGGGATCAGGCTCGGACGGGATGTCGGCCAGTGTTCGGATCGAGGTCCGCGCCGATGATCCGCGTGCGCCTGCCGAGCTGGCGGCGGTCGCCGCGGCGGCGGGCGCGGACATGGCGATCATTTCCGATCCAGTCGCGCCAATATTTGTCGTGACACGCGGGTCCGACAGCAACAATGTCTTTACGGAATAGCGATAGGCTGACCGTCGACGTCATGGCGGGCCGGCCAAACGGGAGTAGGCGTCAGTGTCATTCGAAGGAAACACCCTGGTCGACTGGCCGGCGTTTCAACAGGCCCGCAGCGAGCTTGGCGGCGGGTTCATCCGCATCCTCGGCTATTTCCGCGAAGACGGGGTGAAGTCGGTCGCCGCGATCGAGGCGGCGATGCGCGCCGGTAGCGCGGCGGCGCTGATCATTCCAGCCCACACCCTTAAGGGCGAGGCGCGCCAGTTCGGCGCCGAGCCGCTGGCCGATCTCGCCGAGACGATCGAAACGATCGCACGCGACTGTGTCGAGCTTCACGATACCCCGGATGCCGCGCTCGAGCATGTCGCACGGTTGCGGCCGCTGTTCGGCGAGACCCTGACGCTGCTCGAGCGCGAGGCCAATCCGCTGGTCCCTCGCCGTCCCGCCGCGGGCGGGTTCGGGCGGCGTGCCGTCCCATCGGGGTTCGGCGCCGAATAAGCACACTGCCGGCGCGCGTTGCCGGTCGCCGCGGACGACGACCGGCAGACGGGTTCAGCCCTTCAGATAGGGTGCTGCGCCGGCCTTGGGCGAATCATGCTCGGAGATCGAGTTGAGCTGGATGTAGTTGTGGATGCCCATCCGCGCGATCATCTCGAACTGGCGTTCGATCGTGTCGACATGCTCTTCCTCGCTGGCGAGGATGCGCGCGAACAGGTCGCGGCTGATATAGTCCTTCACCTCTTCGCAATAGGCGATCGCGCTCTTCAGCTGGATAGTCGCCTCGACCTCAAGCGCGAGGTCCGACTTCAGAACCTCCTCGACGGTCTCGCCGATGCGCAGGCGGCCGAGCAGCTGGAAATTGGGCAGGCCATCGAGAAACAGGATGCGCTCCGACAACCAGTCGGCATGCTTCATCTCGTCGATCGACTCCATGCGCTCATACTGGGCGAGCTTGTAGACGCCCCAATGCTCGAGCATCCGATAATGGAGCCAATATTGGTTGACCGCGGTCAACTCGTTCTTGAGCGCCTCGTTCAGGAAATCAATTACCGTGGGATCGCCGCGCATTGCCATAACTCCGTCACCTCTGAGCGGCATGTAGCGGTTTTACGTTCGTGGCGGCAAGGGCGACGGGATCGCGCCGTGTGGCGCCGCGCCAGGTCAGGCTGCGGCGCGTTCCTCGTTGATGATCGCCCGGGCGACCGACGTGCACTGACCGCATTTCGGCTGACGACCCAGCGAACGGAACGCCTGGCAGGGCGTCGTGCACCCGCCCCGCGCGCAGCTGCGGACGTCGGATTCTCGAATGGCATTGCAGACGCAGACGACCATGGAAGCTCCCTCGTGAGAGCTCCAATTAGCGATAATGCGAAACAGTCGCAAGCGCTTTTGCGTGTGATTCGCAACTAACGCTGCATGGCGGGTCAGGCCAGCGCGGCGTCTGCCCCCATCAGCGTTGGGAAGAAGCCCTCATGCGCGGCGCGCAGCGTGTCGAGTGCGATCACGTCGTCGCGGTCGGGGCGTTCGAAGATCAGGCGCTTGCCGCCGGTGCGGCCGAGCGGTTCGGCCTCGACATCGGCCGCATGCGCGGCGCCGAGGAAGTCGAGCAGCGCGTGATCCTCGACGGTGACGATATAGACGCCTGGTCTTCCGCGAAGAACGCACGCGCGCAGTCGAAGGGCTGCTTGCGGTCGATCATCGCGCCGATGCCGCCTGCGAGCGCCATTTCGGCCAGGGTCACGGCGATGCCGCCGTCCGAGACGTCATGGACCGCCGACAGCTGGCCCTCGGCGATCGCGTTGCGGATGAGGTCGCCGACGCGGCGCTCCGCTGCCAGATCGACCGCAGGCGGGGGGCCTTCCTCGCGGCCATGGCATTCGCGCAGCCACAGCGACTGGCCGAGATGGCCGTGCCGCGTGCCGACCGCGAGGATGATGTCGCCCGAGCCCTTGAAGGCGATCGTCGCATTCTTCTGCCAGTCGGCGAGCAGGCCGATTGCGCCGATCGCGGGCGTCGGCAGGATCGCCGAGCCGCCGCCGGTCGCCTTGGATTCATTGTACAGCGATACGTTGCCCGAGACGATCGGGAAGTCGAGCGCGATGCACGCGTCGCTCATCCCCTCGAGGCAGCCGACGATCTGGCCCATGATCTCAGGCCGCTGCGGGTTGGCGAAGTTGAGGCAGTTGGTGACTGCCAACGGCAGCGCGCCGACCGCGGTGAGGTTGCGCCACGCCTCGGCGACCGCCTGCTTGCCGCCCTCGACGGGATCGGCAAAGCAATAGCGCGGCGTGCAGTCGGTGGTCATCGCCAGCGCCTTCTGCGTGCCGTGGACGCGGACGACGGCAGCGTCGCCACCGGGGCGCTGGACGGTGTCGGCGCCGACCATGTGGTCATACTGCTCCCAGATCCAGCGGCGCGAGGCGATGTCGGGCGAGCCCATCAGCGTCACCAGATCGGCGGCGATGTCGTTGCTGTGCGGCACGTTTTCGAGCGGCGCGGGCTTGGGTGTCGGCACGTGCGGGCGATCGTAGAGCGGTGCCTCGTCGGCCAGCGGCCCGAGCGGAATGTCGCAAACCGTCTCGCCCTTGAACGTCAGCACCATGCGGCCGGTGTCGGTGACGCGGCCGATCACCGCGAAATCGAGCTCCCATTTCTTGAAGATCGCCTCGGCCTCGGCCTCGCGGCCGGGCTTCAGAACCATGAGCATCCGCTCCTGGCTTTCGCTCAGCATCATCTCGTACGGCGTCATGCCGGTCTCGCGCTGCGGCACGTCGTCCATGACGAGTTCGATACCGACCCCGCCCTTCGACGCCATCTCGACCGATGAGGAGGTGAGGCCGGCGGCGCCCATGTCCTGGATCGCGACGATGACGTCGGTCGCCATGAGTTCGAGGCAGGCCTCGATCAGCAGCTTTTCGGTGAAGGGATCGCCGACCTGGACGGTCGGGCGCTTGGCGTCCGAATCCTCGCCGAAGTCCGCGCTCGCCATCGTCGCGCCGTGGATGCCGTCGCGACCGGTCTTAGAGCCGACATAGACGATCGGATTGCCGATGCCGCTGGCGGCCGAATAGAAGATCTTGTCCTGATCGGCGATCCCGACGGTCATCGCGTTGACCAGGATGTTGCCGTCATACGCCGCGTGGAAGTTCACCTCGCCGCCGACCGTCGGCACGCCGACGCAATTGCCATAGCCGCCGATGCCGTGAACGACGCCCGAGATCAGGTGGCGCATCTTTGGGTGATCGGGCCGGCCGAAGCGCAGCGCGTTCATGTTGGCGATCGGCCGCGCGCCCATCGTGAAGACGTCGCGCAGGATGCCGCCGACGCCGGTCGCCGCGCCTGATAGGGTTCGATGTAGGACGGGTGGTTGTGGCTCTCCATCTTGAAGATCGCCGCCTGGTTGTCGCCGATATCGACGACGCCGGCATTCTCGCCAGGGCCGCAGATGACGCGCTCGCCCTTGGTGGGCAGCTTCATCAGGTGGATCTTGCTCGACTTGTAGCTGCAATGCTCGGACCACATCACCGAGAAGATGCCAAGCTCGACGAGATTGGGCTCGCGGCCGATCGCGTGGAGCACGCGCTCATATTCTTCGGGGGACAGGCCGTGGTCGGCGACGATCTGCGGTGTGATCTCGGTCATGGGGCGGGCTTTAGCGGGGTGGGGGGCGACTTGCCAGCGGCGATCCTGCTCGAAGCGCGAGGGACTGGCGACGTGCAATTGCCATGTCATGAAACGGCGTCAGACTTCCCGTCGATACCGCCCGGTATATGGCAGGGCGGTCGTCATTCGGGGGGTGTAAATGAAGATCGCGTCGATACTGGCGATTGCGGCGCTGGGGAGCACGGCGACGCAACTGCCCGCGCAGGCCCCGACGAGTTTCTGCGAGCGGCTTGCTCCCAAACTCAACATGAAACAGGCCGGATCGAAGCCCGCGCGGGCCACCGAATGGCGCGTCAATACGATGGGTCTCGGATCGCATCTGTTCGGCGGGTCGTCGATGGTGTCGTTCATGGTCCGGCCGTCGGGCGAGCAGACCCAGGCGGCCTATGACAAGGCGACGAAGGCCTGCAGCCAGTCGCCCAAGGGTATCCTGTGCCGGATTGAGGGGCCGGCCGAGCTGACGGTGCAGACCAAGGGTGGCGAAGCGAAGGGCGATGCGGCCGCAGGTGAAAGCGCCGAGGTGGAGTTGCGGAAGGCTGCGATCCTCTGCCGCGACCTGTAGTCGTCATCCCACTTTGCGTCGTCATCCTGACGGACGTCAGGATCTAGGGTAACGAGGTACGCGCCTTGCGGCTCTGGATCCTGACTTTCGTCAGGATGACGGGAGGAGGGCGATTGCGCCCCCTCCCGTGCGTATCACCCGTAGGGCGGCTGCGTGTAACCCTTCGGGCTGAGCGTGAAGATGTCGCAGCCGGTCTCGGTGATGCCGATC
Organism: Sphingomonas sp. Ant20; assembly: GCF_000783375.1. Classification (NCBI taxonomy): domain Bacteria; kingdom Pseudomonadati; phylum Pseudomonadota; class Alphaproteobacteria; order Sphingomonadales; family Sphingomonadaceae; genus Sphingomonas; species Sphingomonas sp. Ant20. The sequence goes on along the minus strand of NZ_JRVI01000008.1, from coordinate 115,896 downwards.
GAGTGCTCGAACTGCGCCGACAGCGAACGGTCGCGCGTGACCGCCGTCCAGCCGTCGTCGAGCAGCTTCACGTCGGGGCGGCCGATGTTGATCATCGGTTCGATCGTGAAGATCATGCCGGGGCGCAGTTCGGGGCCGGTGCCGGGCTTGCCGACATGGACGACTTCGGGGGCGTCATGGAAGAGGCGGCCGACGCCGTGGCCGCAGAAATCGCGGACCACGCCGTAGCGGTGCTTCTCGGCATGACGCTGGATTGCATGCGCGACGTCGCCCATGCGGTTGCCGGGCTTGGCCTGTTCGATGCCGAGCATAAGGCATTCATAGGTCACCTCGACGAGGCGCCGCGCCTTGATCGGCACGTCGCCGATCAGGTACATCCGGCTCGTGTCGCCGTGCCAGCCGTCGAGCAAGGGCGTGACGTCGACATTGACGATATCGCCCGACTTCAGCGCCTTCTCACTCGGGATGCCGTGGCAGACGACATGGTTGATCGAGATGCAGACGCTGTGCGTATAGCCGCGATAGCCGAGCGTCGCCGGCACCGCGCCGGCGGCTGTGACGAAGTCGTAGATCAGCCGGTCGATCTCGGCGGTGGTCACGCCCGGCACCATGTGCGGGACGATCATGTCGAGCGTCTCGGCGGCGAGCCGCCCGGCCTTCATCATGCCTTCGAAGGCGGCGGGGCCGTGGAGCTTGATGGCGCCGGTGCGCGCGCCGGCGCGTCGGACGTGACGGTTACATATTCGGTCATGGCAAGCGATATAGCGTGGCGGCGCAACTTTTGCGAGGCTATGCGAAGGGCCATGACACAGGAACGCATCTGGACGGCCGCACTGACGATCATCGGCGACGAGATCCTGTCGGGCCGCACGCAGGACAAGAACGTCGCGCAGATCGCGGCCTGGCTCAATGTGCAGGGCATCCGGCTGGCCGAAGTGCGCGTCGTCGCCGACCGGACCGAGGCGATCGTCGAGGCGGTGAACACCCTGCGCGCGCGCAACGACTATCTGTTCACCACGGGCGGGATCGGCCCGACGCATGACGACATTACCGTCGATTCGATCGCCGAGGCGCTGGGCGTCGCGGTCGAGCATCATCCGCGCGCGATGGCGGTGCTTGAGGCCTATTATGCGACCCGCGGCGGGCTGACCGAAGCGCGTGCGCGGATGGCGCGCGTGCCGGTCGGTGCGGACCTGATCGACAACAAGGTGTCGGGCGCGCCGGGGATCCGGATCGGCAACATCTTCATCATGGCGGGGGTGCCGCACATTACCGCCGGCATGCTCGACGCGCTCACCGGCACGCTCGAGGGCGGACGCCCGGTCGTGTCGAAGACGATCGGCTGCTGGGTGGCGGAGAGCGAAGTCGCCGATTTGCTGCGCGATGCCGAGAAGGCGCATGACGGCGTCGCGGTCGGCAGCTACCCGTTTTTCCGCGACGGCCGGACGGGCGCGAATTTCGTCGTGCGCAGTGCGGATGCCGCGCTGGTCGATCGCTGCATCGCCGATCTGGTCAGCGCGCTCGAGGCGACCGGGCGCGTGGTGACACCCGAAGGCATCTGACGCCGCGGGCGTACTCCAGGTTGGTGCACGGCCCGCTGGGCCAAGCCGCTTGCAAAGCACGGCAATACCCGTCAGCCTTCGTAAAAATACGAAGGAGAGGCTGGATGACTGCAAGCAATCTGATGCTGATGATCGTGGGCTGTATGGCGGTGTTGCCACTCGTGGCGCTCGCTTCGTGATGTGGCGGCCGGTGACCAAGCCCCTCGACTGAGGGGCTTTGCGCCGCGTGCACGTCGGTCGTGCGCGCGGCTCGCTCCGTCTGCTGGGTCCGGTGCCGAGGCCAAGCGCGATTGACAGGCGCGGTCGGAAAGCTACCCCGGTGGCATGGTTACCCGACAGACCCGCAACCCGGTGCTCGCGTCCGAACTCGACCGCTTCATCGATGCCCAGGTAAGTGCCGGCACCGGCGCGAGCGCCGATGCGGTTGCCGCTGAGACCCTGACGCTGCTGCGCGACCGGCTGGGGCGATCCGTCGCCGCCACCCCGGTGGCCTGGCCGATCGCCGGCGGGGCATGTGGCGCAGCGATACGAGCGCACGACTGGAGCGCGACGCCGCTCGGCGCGATCGACACCTGGTCCCCGCAGCTTCGCTCGACCGTCAATACGGTGGTCAACTCGCCCGTCGCCAAGGTGCTGATGTGGGGCGCCGACGGCCTTATGCTGTATAATGACGGCTATGCCAGGATCGCGGGCGGCAAGCATCCGGCCGCGATCGGTGCGCGCGCCGTCGACGTCTGGCCCGAGCAGGCGGACTTCAACCGCCACGTGCTGGGCGAGGTGATGCGCGGCGAGGTCATGCTGTTTCGCGACCAGCCGATGACGCTCCATCATGACGGCGCGGCGCACGCGGTGACGCTCGACCTCTTCTACACCCCGGTGCATGATTTCGACGGCAGCGTCGGCGGCGTGCTGGGTACGGTGATCGACAATAGCGAGCGGGTGGAAGCGGAACGGCAGCTGGCGCGGAGCGAATCGGAGCTGCGGATCGTCACCGACGCGCTGCCCGTGCTGATTTCGTATATCGATCGTGATTATATCTATCGGTTCGCCAACAGCTTTTACGAGGAATGGGTCGGGCTGACACCCGCGCAGGTCGTCGGACGGCATGTCCGCGACGTCATCGGTCAGCCCGCCTTTGCCGTACGCCAACCGATGATGAACCGGGCTCTCGCCGGCGAGACGGTGACCGCCGATGCGCGGCTGCCGCACCGCGACGGCGGCGACCGCGCGTCCGAGCTGCGCTATATCCCGCGGATCGAACCCGATGGGGCGATCAACGGCTTCTACGTGCTGGTCTTCGACGTCGAGGAGCGCGTCAATCGTACCCTGCAGCTCGAACGACAGATCAGCCACCGCGAACGCGCCGAACGCCAGCTGCGCGTTCTCAACGAGACGCTCGAGGCGCGCGTCATCCGCGAGATCGAGGAGCGTCGGCTTGCCGAAGCGGGGCTCGCCCAGGCGCAGAAGATGGAGACGATCGGCAAGCTGACCGGCGGTGTCGCGCACGACTTCAACAACCTCCTCCAGGTCGTCTCGGGCAATCTGCAGTTGCTCGGCAAGGACATTGCCGGGAATGCGCGTGCCGAGCGCCGGGTCAGCAACGCGATGGCGGGGATCGAACGCGGCGCCAAGCTCGCCGCGCAGCTGCTCGCCTTCGGCCGACGTCAGGCGCTTGAACCCAAGGTGGTCAACGTCACGCGGTTCGTGCGCGGGATGGACGACATGCTGCGGCGTGCGATCGGCGAGGCGATCGAGGTGGAGACGGTCGTCGGCGGTGGGCTGTGGAACACGTTCATCGACCCGACGCAGATCGAGAACGCGCTGCTCAACCTCGCGATCACGCGCGCGACGCGATGGAGGGGCGCGGCAAGCTGACGATCGAGCTCGGCAATGCCAGCCTCGACGACGCCTATGCACGCGGCCATTTGGAGGTCGCGGCGGGGCAATATGTCATGCTGGCGGTCACCGACACGGGCAGCGGCATGGCGCCCGACATCATCGACAAGGTGTTCGAGCCGTTCTTCTCGACCAAGAGCGAGGGCAAGGGATCCGGGCTCGGGCTGTCGATGGTCTATGGCTTCGTCAAGCAATCGGGCGGCCATGTGAAGATCTACAGCGAGGTCGGCGAAGGCACGACGATCAAGCTCTATCTGCCGCGCGCGATGGGCCCCGAAGACGTCGAGGTCGCGACCAGCGGTGGGCCGATCATCGGCGGGACCGAGACCGTGCTGGTGGTCGAGGATGATGACGAGGTCCGTGCGACCGTCGTCGAGATGCTCGGCGACCTTGGCTATGGCGTGCTGAAAGCGGTCGACGCGGGCAGTGCGCTGAACGTCATCGAAAGCGGCGTGCCGATCGACATGCTGTTCACCGACGTGGTGATGCCGGGGACGCTGAAGAGCCCCGAACTTGCCCGTCGTGCGCGCGAGCGGATCCCCGATCTCGCGGTGCTGTTCACGTCGGGCTATACGGAGAACTCGATCGTGCATGGCGGCCGGCTCGACGTCGGCGTCGAGCTGTTGTCCAAGCCCTATACACGCGAGGCGCTCGCGCGGAAGTTCGAACAGGTTCTCGCCGGCCAGCGCGCGCGGCGGCGTGCGGCGGAGGGTCACGAGGATGCGCCGCGGTCGGACGGAGACGTCCCGATCCGCGTCCTGCTCGTCGAGGATGACGCGGCGATCCGTGCGGGCGCGGCCGAGATGCTGCGCGATCTGGGCATGGCGGTGATCGAGGCGGCCAGCGCCGAAGCGGCGCTGGCGGCGCTGCAGGCGAGCCCGGTCGATGTGCTGGTCAGCGACGTCAACCTGCCGGGGCTGTCGGGCCCGGAGCTTGCCGAAGCGGTCCGCATGCGTCGGCCGGGCATCGGGGTCGTGTTCGCAACCGGCGACAGCGAGGTCGCGCTCGTGCCGTGGGATCCCGAGGCGATCCTGCTGCCGAAGCCCTATGGCGTCGAGGCACTGCGCTCGGCTGTCGTCAGGGCGGCGTCGAGGGCGGCGATCGACAGGCCAGCGCCGGCTGATACTGCGGCCGAAGGACCTGTGCTGATGCAGATCGCGTCAGACGGACGTAACAGAGGGTAATCCTGACCGGCAGCGACCGTGCCGGGGGGGAGGGGAGCGCGCGATCGAGGCGTGCGTGCCCCGGCGCCTAGCGCGTCGGCCAGACCATCATGCAGGTGTCGACGAGCTGATTGAGCTCGCCACAGGTGGCGCCCGATCCGCCCTGGATCGCCAGCCCCTGCATGACCGCGAACAGATAGCGCGCGAGAGCGGGCGACTCGAGACCGTCGGGGAACTCGCCCGCAGCCTTGGCTTCGTCGAACCGGCGGATCAGCGCAGCCTGCGACGACTCGCGGCGTTTGGCGACCTCGGCCTTGATCGGTTCGGCCTCGACACCGCAGGCGACGCTGCTGATGATGCTCAGGCATCCTTTGGGATCGCAGGTGCTCGTCTGCATCTGGAGCGCCCCGCGCAGCAGCCGCTCGGCCACGGCCTTGGCGGTCGGCGCATCCAGCGCGGAGGTCATATAAGCGAGCTTTTCGCGCTCATAGAGGTCGAGCGCCTTGTGAAACAACGCTTCCTTGTTGCCGAACGCGGCATAGAGGCTCGGCTTGGTAATCTTCATCTCGGCCGTGAGTTCGGCCATCGACGCCGCCTCATACCCGTTTCGCCAGAAAACGCGCAGCGCGGCCGCAAGCGCCTCCTCGAGATCGAACTCGCGGGGGCGGCCCTTAGGGGCGGTGAGCGTGCACAAGCTATTCATACCAGTCGGTATATAGGCACAAGTGGAAAAACGTCCAGTATCCCGGACGTTCCGGGATCCAGCGACCGGATCGCGCACGTCGAACATCCGCGCCGCCCGCGCGTTGGGCGGGGCAGCACCGGCGGGTAATCCTGCTGCGGTCGGACAAGGGATTATAATCATGAGAATCGGGTTTATCGGTCTGGGCCAGATGGGGCATGCGATGGCCACCGATCTGGTCGAGGCGGGTCATGAGGTGACGGTGTGGAACCGCTCGCCGGACAAGGCCGATGCGCTGGTCGAACGTGGCGCGACCCGGGCCGCGACGCCCGCCGAGGCGGCGCAGGGCGACGTGGTGATGACGATGCTGGCGGACGATGCCGCGCTGGAGGCGGTGGTCTACGGCAATGACGGGATCCTCGGTGCGCCGGCGGTCCATGTATCGCACAGCACGATCAGCGTCGCGCTGGCGGAGCGGCTGACCGCGGATCAGGACGGGGCGGGCGGCTATGTCGCGGCCCCCGTCTTCGGTCGTCCGCCCGCGGCGGCGGCGGCGATGCTGTTCGTCGTTGCGGCGGGACGCGACGATCTGATCGCCCGGTGCGAGCCCGCACTGGACGCGATCAGCCAGCGTGTGTTCCGTGTCGGCGAGACGCCGTCCGCCGCCAATCTGGTGAAGCTCAGCGGCAATTTTATGATCATGGCGGCGGTCGAGGCGATGGCGGAGGCGATGACGCTGGCGGAAAAGGGCGGGGTCGAACCGGCGCTGCTGCTCGAGGTGCTGACGGGTACGCTATTCAATGCGCCGGTCTACAAGACGTACGGCGAGATGCTGGTCGAACAGCGGTTTACACCCGCCGGTTTTGCCGCACCGCTGGGGCTGAAGGACATGAACCTCGTCGACACCGTAGCGGGACGACTGCGTACGCCGATGCCGCTGCTCGGCGTGGTGCGCGATCATCTGCGCGCCGCGATCGCGCAGGAGGGTGAAGACGTCGACTGGTCGGCGGTGGGCGCCGCCGTCCGGCGCAGCGCCGGGCTTTAACGCCGCCGTTCGCCCGCCTGTCGGCCGCGCAGTGCGGCCTGCAGGCGGGGTCGCACTACGAGGAAGCCGAGATAGGCACGCTCGAGCAGGCGGAGCGCCGTGCCGTTACGCGCGAGCAGGCCGAGTGGCCGCAGGACCGGGATTGCGCGCCACATCGCGGCGAACGCCGCCGCGCCCGACAGCATCGTCCCGTCTTCACGCGCATGAAACCGCGCGAGCAGGTCCCGGCGGTCGATCGGGCAACTCGATCGGGATCCGTGGCATCGACAAACGTGATCGCACCGCGCCGGTCGAGCCGCCGCATGAGCGCGATCTCGCGCCGGCATAACGGGCAGTCGCCGTCATGCCAGACGACCAGATCGGTCACCGGGCGTCCGCCGCGTCGGAGTCGGGATTGCGCGCGCTGATGCGCGTGGCGAGCAATGTCGCAAAGCCGAGCCAGCCCACGAACGGCACGCCCAGCAGTGCCGCGGGACGATCGACCTTCGCCGCCGCCGCGACATACGCACCGCCGGTTGCGACCATCGTGCCTGCGACGACCGCGCCGGATCGCAGCGCCCGCTTGTGAAAGAAGATTTCGGTCCAGCCGCCGACCATCGCAGTGTTGAGCAGCCACAGCCCGACCGCACTCGTGCGACGTGGCCCTGAGGGTTGGCGGAGCAGACGATATCCACCGACGGCAAGCCCGGTCTCGAGCACCGGCCACACCGCGCCGAACACGGCATCGGGCGGGGTATAGCTGGGCTTGTCGAGCCGCTTGTACCAGCGGCGGGTCCGCGGATGGGAGGGGTCGGGCGCATTGCGGCGACCGATTGCGGCGCTGACGCCGAGGACCGACACGACGATCAGCGCGGCAGCGGTCCGCGACAGTGCTGGCGGTGGCGGTGGCGGTGGCACAAGCGGCGGAACGGGCGACGCGACCGGATGGTGATCAGGATGGGCCATCGGTCAACGCTCCGCCAGATAGCGTTCGAGGTCGTCGCAGCCACCGATCGTCTCGCCATCGATGACGATCAACGGAGTCGTTGCAATGCCGTGCTCGGTCTTGAACGCCTCGACCGTGTCCCGATCGCGCAGAATCTGGTCGTCGACGTCATAGCCTTCGGCCTGAAGCAGCTGCTCGGCGCGGACGCCGAACGGGCAGGTGTGATCGGGCAGCACCATCCGGTGCAGCGTCGCGGTACGGGTCTGGGTCATCATCGTCCTCGGATCTGCGGCCTCTCGATACGCCGATCGATGCCAGATCCTATAGCGCGGGATGGCCCCAGACGTTCCCTCCGGACGTCGCGGGCTAGCGGCGCACGGCGCGACGCACGGCCGTCCAGCTGACGAACTTGAAGTTCTGCGTGTCGGGTGCGTTGTCGCCGTCCTGCGCGACGAACAGGCCGCCCGGATAGGCCGGGCCGAAATCGCCGAGCATCAGGTCGATGCCGTCGGTATCGCTGGTCCCGTCGATCGCCCCGCCGCCGATCCGGAACCGCCCCGCATAGGTGACGCCGGGCAGGCGGTAGAGCGTATAGGCGTTGTCGCCCTGGCTCGAGACAACCAGATAGCCGCCGCGGCGGCCCGAGGGCGCGAGCGCGAGACCTTCCGCATCGGCGACGAGCGTTCTGCCGTCGACCCGCGCGATCGGCGTTGCGGTCGCCGGTGCCGCCGGATCCGCGTCGAACCGCCAGAGCCCGACATCTTCTTCCGCGACGTAGAGCAGCCCGGTCCGGTCGTCGACGACGCAGCCCTCGGCCTGGCTCGCCAGCTTCATCGAGCGGACGGTCGTGACCTTGGGGACGCCGCCCGATACGTCGATCGCGACCTGATCGATCCGCCCGTCCTTCAGCACGACGAAGCCGAACAGCGCGTGATCGCGCGCGCGTGTCCACAGGCACATGCCGTAAGCCTCGCCCGGGCCGACCGGGAACCGGCCGAGCGGCACGAGCCTCGCCGCCGCGGTGTCGAGCGTGAACAGCGAGACGTGTGCGGCGTCGACATCGGCGCGGTCGCTCGCCGCCGCGATCACGCGCGTGCCGACGGTGCGAAGGTCGACATTGTTCAGCCGGTCGGCGGGCGTGAAGCTCAGCCGCTTGCCGGCCAGGCTGTAGACGTGGATGCCCGCCTTCTTGTCCGTCCCGATGACCAGGCTCTTCGCCGGGTCGGCGGGGTTGCGCCAGATCGTGGGATCGTCCGCCGCATCCGCCGCGGTATCGACCGGATCGGTTTCCGCGGTCGCCGCGACCAGCGGCGCGGTGGCCGTCTGGGGCACGCTTGTGGTCGCGCACCCGGCGAGGATCAGCGCGACGAGCGGCAGTCCGCGCATCAGAAGGTCACCCGCACGCCGCCGGTATAGCGCCGCCCGAACGTCTCATGCTCGATCGTATAGGCGGACGAGCCGGCATAGCGGCGGCCCGGGCCGTTCAGCAGATTGGCAAAGTCGCCGTAGATCTCGACATTGTTGTTGATCGCGTACCGCACACTGGCGTCGAGCTCATTGTCCTTCGCCCAGTAGAAGTCGCCGCCGTCGATCCCGCGGACGACGCCGCCGATCGTGTCGGTGCCGCCGATCGCATCGAGCCATGCCGAGCGGTTTTGATAGGACACCCGCGCCGAAAAGCCGTATTTCTCGTAATAGGCGATCAGATTGTAGATCGCGTCCGACGCACCGGGCAGCGGCACCTTGCGCGAGGGCAGGGCCGCGGTCCCCGGCGTCTCGGCGCGGCTCTTATTGATCGTCGCGTTGAGCTGGACGCCGAAGCCACCCATCCATTCGGGCAGCCCGAGATCGGCGGTGAAGGGCTCGAGCTGCTGCTGGATCGCACCCTCGATGCCCATGATATAGCCGCTGCCGCCGTTGACGATCGTCGAATAGAGATAGCCCGATCGGTCGACGCCGCCGGTGTTCAGCGTCGTCCGCCCGAACGTCTGCGTCGAATCGAACAGGACGTCGGTGACGTCCTTGTAATAGGCGCCGATCGACAGGAAGCCGCGCGGCATCGTGTAATATTCGACGTAGAGATCGACGCCCTTCGCCTTTTCGGGCTTCGCATCGGGATTGCCGCCGGAGATGGTGGCGTTCGCGTCGTTATAGCTGAGATTGGGGCGCAGCTGATCATAATCGGGACGCGCGGCGCCGGTGTTGAACGACAGCCGTGCCTTCATCCGGTCGTCGACGTCCCAGTTGAGGTGGAGGCTGGGATAGACCAGCGTCTGGCTCGCCTTCACGTCGATCAACCCGACCGAGGAGAAGGCCTGCGCGTCGTTGCGGATATGCTCGACGCGGGCGCCGCCGATGATGCTGCCCCAGTGGGTCGTCGCAGTTGCCATCGCATAGGCCGAATAGACCTTCTCGCCGACATCGTAGAAATTGGCGTCGCTGCGCACATAGCTGCCGACCGCCTTGGCTTGGTCGACCAGCCCGAGAACCTTGTCGCGGTCGAAATACTGGAAGGTGTAGCCGAGCGGGATCTCGCCCTGGAACCCGCCGGGCTTGGCGATCGCCGAATAGTTCGTCGCGATACCCGCCGCGGCGAACTGCGCGGGCGTCGACAGGTCGAGCAGATATTCGTTCGACGTCTTGGTGCGGTCGTCATAGCGCACGCCGGCGGCGAGGATCGTCGAGGCGCCGAACACCGACGCCTCGCGGCTGATGTCGAGCTTGGCGGTATAGGCCTCGGTCACGTCCTGCGCCTTGAGCGAGCGCAGCGCGACAGGGTGCGCGGAAAATCCTCGATCGCCGTGACCCGGTCGCCGCGTGAGAAGCTGCCATCGGCGTTGCGGATCGTCCGGTACAGCTGCACCTTGGCGAGCTGCGGATCGGTCAGGTCATAGCCGACGGTCAGGCGGTTGGCGGCATTCGCACCGTTGGTGCCGAACGAGGGGCTGTCATAGTTGAGCTGCGCAGGCTGCGACCGGTCGTCGATCGACCGGGTGTAGTTGCCGCGCCACGCGACCTTCCAGTCGCCGAGTTCGTGATCGCCGCCCAGCGTGTTGGTGAACACCGACTGCTTGTACTTGCGCACCGTGAAGTTCGAATTGAGATCGATCCCGTACACCGTGCCGAGCAGGGGGGTGTTGCCCGTGCAGACATCCGCATAGCCCGTGGTGCCCGAGGCCGGGCGCGCATTGACCGCGCAAGCTGCGGTGCCGTTCGGGGTGCGCGACGGCTTTGTTGCACAAAGGGCGTTGGGATTCCCTGTGAGGGTCAGGAAGCGTAGGTGGGATGGATGCCAAAACCGACCATGCCGAAGTACCGCACGACGAACTGGAGCGAGTATAACGCAGCGCTGAAGCGCCGCGGGTCGCTGGAGGTCTGGTTTGACCCGGGCATGGATTGGCTGGCAGCCCCGATTGGTCGTCGAGGTCGGCCGATGCGGTTTTCGGACAGCGCGATCAGGGTTTGCCTGACGCTGAAGATAGTGTTCGGACTGCCGCTACGGCAGGTGACGGGACTGGTTGCCAGCCTGCTGAAGCTGGCAAAGCTGGATTGGCCGGTGCCGGATTACACGACGCTATGCCGTCGGCAGAAGACATTGGCGGTGTCACTTGATGGTCGCGCCAGTACGGGTGGTCTGCATTTGCTGGTCGACAGTACCGGGATCAAGATGATGGGCGAAGGCGAATGGAAGACGCGCAAGCACGGCGCTTCCTACCGTCGCCAGTGGCGTAAGGTTCACCTTGGGATCGACGCCGAAACCCTGGAGATCCGGGCCATCGAGGTCACAACCAATGCGATTGGCGACGCCGCGACACTGCCGGATCTGCTGGCGCAAATCCCGACGGACGAACGGATTACGATCGTCGGGGGTGATGGCGCCTACGACACCAGAAAGTGTCGGGCCGCGATCGCAGCCCGGGGCGCAGACGCGGTCATTCCCGTACGCCGGGGCGGCCAGCCATGGAAGAAGCCGGCGGCCGGCGCCGATGCTCGCAACGAAACGCTACGCGCGATGAAAAGGCTCGGTCGAACAATCTGGAAGAAGTGGAGCGGCTACCATCGCCGCAGCCTGGTCGAGACGAAGATGCACTGCTTCAAGCTGCTCGGCGAGCGCGTCGCATCGCGCACCTTTGATCGTCAGATTACCGAGCTCAAACTCCGTGCCGCAGTTCTCAATCGATTTTCACAAATAGGAACACCGACCACCATCCGCGTTGCATAGATCTCGTCAGTAAAACCATATTTGTGCTTAATTATCTTTGTGCAACAAAGCCACCGGGACACCTTTGGTGCTGCGCCGCCCGCAGATGTTTGGCCCGATCCCTGCGAACGATTCTCGGGAAATTTCCAGCGGATCGACCGGACCAGAAAGATGCTTCTGGGCGCGGAAGAGGCGACGTTGGTCGGGTTCATTTGCGCCGGCCTGGTCGTCCTGATCGTTCAAGATATGGTGGCGCTGGTTGCCGTTTTCCTCCTTGCCGTCGCGATCGTCACATGGATCCAGGGTGCGCGACTAAAGGCCGGCAGAACTGGTCGTCGTTTCGATCTGAACTTCGACGGTGGCGCTTGCGGGTTGGACGGATGCGGTAGCGGCGATGGCGGGTGCGGCGGGGGGTGCTCATGACCCACCCCGTCTTGCAACGGGCGACGAGGAGGGGCGCACCGCCGCCAAGCGAGACATGCGCGTCGACGGCGGTGCACGCCAGCACCAACCCGAATACTGTAAAGCTGTTCGCACTACCTTTGCTCCGGAGTGGGGCCCGCGGGATTTGCCGCCACGCGCACTGCGTCCTGATATTCGCTCACGAGCGGCAGAGGTGAACGGACGTCCGCTTTCGGCCTGCTCAAAGACACTGCTGCACGAGTGGTTCTGGGTCTTTGCCATCCCGTCTTTCGAGCGGCCGTGAGCCGCAAGTTTTAAGCTGTGCAAGCGCTGAGGGGGTGCTCGGATGTGCGCAGGTGAGGCGACTGGCCTCCTTCCGAAATGGGATCTCTAGCTTTGGGTGTCGGCTAAGCTACGCTGACCGTCATGGATCTGGTCTTTGGCTGGCGCACGGCTGTCCTCACGGTGGCAGCGGCAATTCTGCTTCCGCTGGCGGTCGGCTTGTCGGCGTCGTTCCACAACCGGCTGGCGGCGCGCGCGCTCGCCGCGCTGCTGATCGTCATGACCGGCGTCTTCGTGCCCTGGCTGATCGGGTTTGCCGGCTTTTACGATCGCTGGTGGTGGCTGACCTTCGCGCCTTTCTCGAACGCGCTGCTGGTCCCGCCGCTCCTCTATCTTCACGCTTATGCTCTCGTCACCGGCCGCTGGTCGCCCGCGGCATGGCGACACCTGCTGCCGGGCGCGATCCAGTTCGCCTATCAGGCTGCCGCCTTCCTCCTGCCGACGCCGCTGAAGCATTACTGGGCGGATCTTGCTTTCACGACCGGCAATGCGATCGTCGCATCGCTGCTCGCGATCAGCTTCGTCGTCTATGGCGCGTGGACGATCCGGCTGTTGCACGGCTACCGCGACGCTCTGTCGCAAAAGCGCAGCGACGACGCGCGGTTCGCGACGGCGTGGCTCAGCCGCACCGCCGTCGCCTATCCGTTGCTGGCGATCGTCTGGGCGGGCTGGCTGCTGGTCGATGCGGTGAAGCCGCTCGGCTATAGGGGGCTGATGCCGCTCTACGCCGCGATCGCGGGGTTCGCATTGTATCTCGGGATCGCAGGATGGCGGTATCTCGCGTTGCCGTTTCCGGCGCTCGACACACTGGAGCATCCGGAGGTGCGATCACCCGCCGTTCGAAACTGGCAGGCGCAAGGGGAGGAATGGGCGACGCGGATCCGCGATAACGGGTGGTATCGCGACGACGCGCCGACGCTGCGGCGGCTGGCGAGCCTGCTCGCGACCAACGAGACCTATGTGTCGCGCGCACTCAATGAGGGGCTGGGCGTCGGCTTTTCGGACTTCGTCAACGGTCTTCGCTGCGAGGACGTGGCCGCGGCACTGGCGGCGGATGATTCCCGGCCAGTCTTGGCGATCGCGCTCGACGCCGGGTTCTCGTCGAAGGCAAGCTTCAACCGCGCCTTCCAGCGGCGCTATGGTCGCTCACCGAGTGCGTATCGGGCGTCTCACAAACGATAAATCGCATGGCATGGGCGATGATGAGGCGACGCGTACGCGCTCGGCCATGCTTGAAGGGGGTATCCATAACGTCGGAGCCGACATGACCGCATCGCCACCGTCCCGCCGCACCGTGCTCGGCGGCCTCGGCGCCACCTTTGCAGCCTCGCCGCTGCTCGCCCGGACCTCATCCAGTCCGACGCTCCTCCGCGCCGCGGCGATGCGCGAGGACGTCGCGTTACTGCGCAGGGCATATGCCGAGCTCCACCCCGGCATCCACCGTTACAATACGCCCCGGGAGATCGATGCCCGCTTCACAGCGCTGGACCAGGCGGCGGCCATCCCCATGACGCTACGGGCGTTCTACCTCACGCTGTCGCGCTTTCTCGCGACCGTGCGCTGCGGCCATAGCTATGCCAATTTCTACAACCAGCGACGCGAGATCGCCGTCGCGTTGTTCGGAGCAGCGGATCGGTTGCCGTTCGACTTCCTCTGGATCGGCGACGCGATGGTCGTCACGGCCGATCCATTCGCCACGGGGATCTCGCCGGGAAGCCGCATCCTGGCGGTCAACGGCCGATCCGCGAGCGCCATTCTCGCCGCGCTCATGCCGCTCGCGCGTGCGGATGGGCACAACGATGCCAAGCGTCGCCGCCTTCTCTCGGTCCAAGGAGACGACCGCTACGAAACCTTCGACATCTTCTTCTCGATGCTGTTCGGGCAGGACCGCTATCAGCTGACGGTGGAAGACCCCTCCGGACGGCGACGTACCGCGACCGTTGCCGGCGTCTCGCTGGCGCAGCGCCGTACCACCGCGCACGCCGGCGTCGATGCGAGCGGCGACACGCCGGTCTGGACGATCGAGCGGCGCGGCGACGCCGCGCTTCTGTCGATGCCGAGCTGGGGTCTCTACGACAGCAAGTGGGATTGGCGCGGCTGGCTCGATCAGGCGGTCGACCGGCTGGTCGCCGAGCGGGTGCCGCGATTGGTCGTCGATCTGCGCGCGAACGAGGGGGGGCTCGACTGCGGTAACGCGCTTGCCGAACGGCTGGTGAACCGCGAGACGCCGTTCGAGGAGGTCCAGAGGCTCGTCCGCTACCGCACCGTGCCCGAGGACCTGCGGCCTGTGCTCGACACGTGGGACCGCAGTTTCGACCATCTGGGAGAGAATGCGACCAGGATCAGCGACCGGTTCCTCCGGTTCGATGCGCAAGGCGACCGGGTGGACCCGATCAGACCGCGCGGTACACGCTATGAGGGCGACGTGCGCGTTCTGATCGGCCCGCAAAACAGTTCGGCGACGTTCCAGTTCGCCGATTTCGTCCGCCGTAATCGCCTTGCAACGCTGATCGGTGAGACGACCGGCGGCAACCGGCGCGGGATCAACGGTGGCTGCTTCTACTTCGTGCGACTGCCTGCGACCGGGCTGGAAGCCGACCTGCCGCTGATCGGCCGGTTTCCGACGACCCCGCAACCCGACCGGGGTGTGAAGCCGGACATAGCAATCCCGATCACGCGGGCAGACATCGCGAAGGGCACGGATGGCCAGTTGATCCGCGCACTTGCGTGACGAATGGCCGCGGCTCCGAGCGCTTGCGTTCGGGATGAACGAACGACCGGAGCTGGTAAGCGGGAACCACTGCGAATGTCCGGGTCTGGCGCACCGCTGCCGTAGTCGTCGGGAGGTCGACCAAGATAGAGGTCTTAACTACCTTCATCAGCATGATTGCGAGATCCGATCAGACCCCCCGATCTCTGCCTCGACGAGGACGGGGCCGAACTCATCGCCTAGGCGCTGGATGACGCCGCGCTTACCTACCTTGAGGGTGCCTTGGCTGCGCTTCTGACGGACGGGCCAGGCGTTCCGATCGGGAGAGACGCAAGCTTAAGCCGTTTCTAGAAGTCGCAGGACCGATCGGTGGGAGAGCCGCCACCGCGTTCGGACCCGACGCGCGTCCTAACCATGACGCTGAGAACTCGCTCAAGGCTGAAATGGTCAGCCGGGTCGACCTGATCTTCGTTATGAGGAAGGCGCATCGGAGCAAGCTCCAGCTTCAAAGCTGGGTGGCTCTGGCAGACAAGCGCGCGATTTGTTTGACGTAATGAACAGTTTTGCATTTATGCAGCCGGAACTGGTCCGGCTGCTCGCGACGACGGTGAGCAGGCACCTACCAGCATGCGCCATGAAAACCGAGAAGCGGTCAAACTTGGAACATGAATTAGCAGCGATTGTGGGAAGCGGGTAGGCTGATCTGAGTGTCATCTATTGGAGGTGGGTTCAACGGGTCGCCGCAACACGCTCGGCGAACATTTCAGCCGGTGTCTGATACATCAAGGTCTTTCTGGGGCGCTCGTTGAGCTGGCGAGCGATGGCGCTGAGTTTGGCCTGGCTGTGGAGCGACAGATCCGTTCCCTTGGGCAGATATTGGCGCAGCAGGCGATTGGTGTTCTCGTTGGTACCGCGCTGCCACGGGCTTTGCGGATCGCAAAAATAGACGTCGACCTCGGTCGCCAGGGTGAAGCGCTTGTGATCGGCAAGTTCCTTGCCGCGATCCCAGGTCAGCGACTGATAGAGCTCGCGAGGCAGTTTGCGCGCCTGCTTGATCAGGGCCGAGACGACGCTGGCGGTCTCCTTGTTCGCCACCTTGGCCAGGATCACATAGCGTGACTGGCGTTCGACCAGCGTCACGATATGGCTGTTTCGCGTGCCCGAGATGAGATCGCCCTCCCAATGTCCGGGCACGGCGCGGTCCTCGACTGACGCCGGCCGTTCGCTGATCGATATCGCATCTTTGATCTGGCCAAGCCCGTCACGCTTCAGGCTGGCGTGGCGCGAGCGGCGGATCGTGCGCTTCGCCCGGAGATGCTCGAGCAGCTCCTTCTTCAGGACGCCACGCGCTGGATGAACAGGCTTTTGTAGATCGTCTCGTGTGACACGCGGTGCTGCTCTTCGTCCGGAAAGCTGCGCTTGAGCCAGCCAGCGATCTGCTCGGGCGACCAGCTGCGGCGCAGCTTGCGTGATACTGTTCGGCGTAAGTCGGGATGGCAAGCCAGCTTGCACGGCTTGGGGCGCAGCGCGCGATCCCACGCTGCCTGATCCGAGACGGTCCCGCGATACCGATCCCGACCGCCACCCCGGCCGACCTCGCGGCTGATCGTCGAAGGCGCCCGACCAAGCTGGGCTGCGATCGCTCTGAGCGAGCGGCCGACGATAAGACCTCTCGATATCTCCTCGCGCTCGCTCAGGCTGAGGGATCGGCCCGACCGCCTGCGCTCCGCCGGACGAATGCCGCCAGACGGCGACAGCACCGAGAAAATCGACGACGACTGCCGATCAAACCGCCGGCCGATCGAACTCATCGACTCCCCGCGCTGCCACCGGTCCCAAATCTCGGATCGCTGTGCCGCCGAGTAATAAATCCGCTGACGCTGCTTCATCCCCACACTCCTTCTCCTCAAAGAATGAAGTGTTGCGACCACCCGTTGAACCCACCCCTCTTTCCCGACAGGGCGGCTCCGGATCGCTACAAGCTTTATGCGGGGGTAGTGACGCCAGCTTGGACGGATCGTCTATTGGCTCTTCGCTGACTTGCGTCTGGTGGCTGGGGGGGCAGTCCCGCAACTTAGGTACGACTGCGTAGTTTCCGAGGCTGATCCGAACGGCGGCAAACGTCTAACTTAACGTCTCCTTGCAGCATGCGCCCAGCGTTCGGCAGAATGCTCTGCTCGGACATTCCGCGCAGCGCCGCTGCGCAGAAGATCGGGTCTTACGATGAGCATACAGGAACAGGTCGTCGCCCGCGATGGGAGGCACGCGGTGATTGTCTGCCATCCCGACCCTGACAGCTTCAACCATGCGATCGCTGCCCGCTACTGCGACGAAGTACGCGCGGCCGGGCAGACCGTTGTCGTGCGCGACCTCTATGCCATGCACTTCGATCCCATCCTGAAGGCGGACGAGCGACCGACGCTCGCCGATCCGGTCCGATCACACGATGTGATGACCGAGCACGAGATCCTGTTGGGGTGCGACGTATTCGTCCTGATCTATCCGATCTGGTTCGGGTCAGCGCCTGCCATGATGAAGGGTTATGTCGAACGGGTGTTCGGCGCCGGCGTATCGCCTGACGACGTTCGTCATCAGGCACGTGGCGACCTGCTCGGCAACAAGCGGCTATTGAGTTTCACCACCTCGGCGATGTCGGAACCCTGGCTTGCCCAGGAAGGGCAGGAGATGGGTCTGGGCGCGGTCTTCGACGACTATATCGTCCACGCCTTCGGCATGCACTCGCGCGAGCACAAACGGTTCGCGCTGATTACCGACAAGACGGGTCAGCAATCCGCCGCCAGCTATCTCTGGGAGGTGGCACAGCAGGCACATCGGACCTGCGCACAGGTCGCTTTCGGCGACGAAGCGCTAATGCACGATTCCCAGCTTGCGCGGCGATTTTCACGATGACGGCCCCCACGACTGCCGCATCGCCCATCATATCAAAGGAAGTCTCTATGCCGCACATGATGCAGGCTGCCGTCGTCGAGGCCTTCGGCGAACCGCTGACCCTTCGAGAGTTTCCAATCCCAACCGCCGGACCAGGGCAGATCTTGGTCAAAACCGAGGCGTGCGGGGTGTGTCACACCGATCTGCACGCCGCGCGCGGCGACTGGCCGGTCAAGCCGACCCCACCCTTCATCCCGGGCCATGAAGGCATCGGCATCGTCGTCGAGGTCGGTGCCGGCGTCGAGGTTGTGAAGCTCGGCGACCGGGTCGGCGTGCCGTGGATGTACTCGGCGTGCGGACACTGCGAATATTGCCTGTCGGCCTGGGAGACCGTTTGTCCCGACATCCAGTTCAGCGGCTACACCCGCAATGGCGGATTCGCCGAATACATCCTCGCCGACCCGAACTATGTCGCGCGCATCCCGGATGGATTGTCTGCGGTCGAGGCCGCGCCGATCATCTGCGCCGGCATCACGACCTATAAGGGCCTGAAGGAAACCGGCGCAAAGCCCGGCGAATGGGTCGCAATCTCGGGCGTCGGCGGGCTTGGCCATCTTGCCGTCCAATATGCCATCGCAATGGGGCTGCGGGTCTGCGCAATCGACGTCGATGATGGCAAGCTGGCGCACGCCAAAGCGCTTGGTGCGGAAGTGCTGGTCAATGCGCGTAGCACCGACCCGATCGGCGAGCTGAAGGCCGCGACCGGCGGGGGCGCGCACGGCGTGCTCATCACCGCGCCGTCGCTCGCCGCCTTTAACCAGGGCGTGGCGATGACGCGCCGGCACGGCACCTGCGTGCTCGTCGGCCTGCCACCCGGCGAGTTTCCACTGCCACTGTTCGATGTGGTGGCGAACTGCATCACTGTCCGCGGCTCATTCGTCGGTACCCGAAAGGACATGGCCGAGGCGCTGGCGTTCGCCGCGACCGGCAAGGTGAAGGCGGATATCGAGCTGCAACCGCTATCGGCGATCAACGCCGTCTTCGACCGCCTCGAACATGGCCAGGTGCCCTCGCGCGTCGTCCTCGATTTCGGAAACCAGTCATGAACGCGATCGAGACTCTACCGCACAGCCGTCGCGCCGAGCGGCATGCTCATACGCATCCGCTGACGCCGGACATGCTGCGGCGAATGGACGCTTATTGGCGTGCCGCCAACTATCTGTCGGTCGGCCAGATCTACCTGCGCAATAACGCGATGCTTGAGCGGCCGCTTACGATCACCGACGTGAAGCCGCGGTTGCTCGGCCATTGGGGCACGACGCCGGGGCTAAACTTCCTCTACGTCCACCTCAACCGGCTCATCGTCGAGCATGATCTGGACATGATAAACATTATCGGTCCGGGGCATGGCGGCCCCGGGTTGGTCGCGCACACCTATCTAGAAGGCTCGTACACCGAGCGGTATCCGGCGATCGAGCGTAGTCGTTCGGGCATGCACCGACTGTTCCGCCAGTTCTCCTGGCCGGGCGGTATCCCCAGCCACGTCGCCCCAGAGACGCCGGGGTCGATCCATGAGGGTGGCGAGCTGGGCTATTCGCTGGCGCATGCCTACGGCGCAGCGTTCGACAATCCCGATCTGCTCGTCGCGTGCGTGATTGGCGACGGTGAGGCGGAAACCGGCGCGCTGGCGGCAAGCTGGCATTCCAACAAGTTCGTGAACCCCGCACGGGACGGGGCGGTGCTGCCGATCCTGCATCTCAACGGGTTCAAGATCGCCAACCCGACAATCCTCGCACGCATCGACGCCCACGAGCTCGATGCGTTGCTGCGGGGCTATGGGCATGAGCCGATCTTCGTCGAAGGCAGCGATCCTGAGGTGGTTCACCAGCAGCTGGCGGTCGCGCTCGATCACGCGCTGGCGCGGATCAAGGCGATCCAGGCCGCGGCCCGCGTCGAAGGCACAATCCCGGAGCGCCCGCGCTGGCCGATGATCGTGTTCCGCACGCCCAAGGGCTGGACGGGGCCGAAGGTTGTCGATGGTAAGCCGGTCGAGGGAACGTGGCGCTCGCACCAAGTGCCGATCGCCGACTTCAAGGATCCCGAGCACCTGCGGCAGCTCGAGGCGTGGATGCGCAGCTATCGGCCGGAAGAGCTGTTCGACGCAAACGGCAAGTTTCTCAACGAGTACGCATCGTTGGCGCCGACCGGACATCGGCGGATGGGATCGAACCCGCATGCCAATGGCGGCGAGCTGCTAGCGCCGCTGTCGCTGCCGGACTTCCGCAGCTACGCAGTGCCGGTCACAGCGCCCGGGCAGGTCGATGCACCCGCCACGCGCGTGCTTGGCAAGTACCTGCGCGACGTGATGAAGCTCAACATGGCCACGGTGAACTTCCGCCTGTTCGGCCCCGACGAGACCGCCTCCAACCGGCTCGCCGATGTATACGACGTGTCGGGCAAGGTCTGGATGGCTGATATCGAACCCGTCGACGAGAACCTGACGACCGATGGCCGGGTAATGGAGGTGCTTAGCGAGCATCTCTGCCAGGGCTGGCTCGAGGGCTATCTGCTGACCGGCCGCCACGGGCTGTTCTCGTGCTACGAGGCGTTTGTCCATATTGTCGATTCGATGGTCAACCAGCACGCCAAATGGCTGAAGGTCACCAAGGGCATCCCGTGGCGCCGACCGATCGCCTCGCTCAACTACCTGCTGACCTCGCATGTCTGGCGCCAGGACCATAACGGCCTGTCGCACCAGGATCCCGGCTTCCTCGATCACGTCGCCAACAAGACCGCGGATGTGGCGCGGCTCTACCTGCCGCCCGATGCGAACACCCTGCTGTCGGTCGCCGACCATTGCCTGCGTAGCCGCGGCTATGTGAACGTCATCGTCGCGGGCAAGCAACCTGAAGCGCAATGGCTCAGCATGGACGCGGCGGTCCGGCACTGTACGGCCGGCGCCGGCATTTGGGACTGGGCAGGGGACGACGCTGATCCCGAGGTCGTCATGGCCTGCGCCGGCGACGTGCCGACGCTCGAGGCGCTAGCCGCAGTAACGCTGCTGCGCGAGTATGTGCCCGACATTCGCATCCGGGTGGTGAACGTCGTCGACCTGATGGTCCTGCAACCCCGCACGCGGCATCCGCACGGCCTCGACGAGCGCGAGTTCGACGCAATGTTCACGCGCGACAAGCCGGTGATCTTCGCGTTCCACGGTTATCCCGCGCTGATCCACAAGCTGACTTATGCCCGCGCGAACCACGCCAACATTCACGTGCGCGGCTATCAGGAGCGGGGGACAACAACGACACCGTTCGACATGGTCGTATTGAACGATCTCGATCGCTATCGCCTGGCGCTCGACGCGATCGAGCACATCCCGCGCTTGCGTGACCGCGTGCCGGCGGAAACGGCGCGCTACTGGACGACGATGGAGCGTCACAAGCTCTACATCGCCGAGAACGGCGACGACATGCCGGAGGTGCGTGACTGGCGCTGGCCGGCATGATCCAGCGCAGGATTGCGCTGGTGCTTAACAGCGGATCGTCGTCGCTGAAGTTCGCGGCGTTCGACTTGGCCGCGCCCGACCTGCCGGCGATCGTGACGGGACAGGTCGATCCGGCCGATGGCGACGCCGCATTCGCGGCGATCGACGCGGCGCTGGCGAAGGCCGGTGCGCCTTCGCCGATCGCGGTCGGGCATCGCATCGTGCATGGCGGACCGCAGCTGCTGCGGCATTGCCAGATCGATGCTGAGGTGATCGCCAAGCTGGAACAGGCTGAGCCGTTCGCACCGCTCCACGTGCCCGCGGCGCTGGCACTGTTGGCGACCGCGACCGCGCGCTACCCGGGACGTGCGCAGATCGCCTGTTTCGATACCGTGTTCCACGCCGGCATGCCCGACATCGCGCGGACGCTCCCGATCCCGCGGTCGCAGCGCGCAGCGGGGCTGCACCGGTATGGCTTCCACGGCCTGTCATGCGAGTCCGTCGTGCATCAGCTCGGGCCGAACCTGCCGACGCGGCTGGTAATCGCGCATCTCGGCAACGGCGCCAGCATCACTGCGGTGCGTGAAGGTCGGTCGATCGATACGAGCATGGGCCTGACGCCATCGGGCGGCGTCATCATGGGTACGCGGACCGGCGACATCGATCCTGGCGTGTTGATCCACCTGATGCGCGCGGGCAGCTATGGTCCGGCCGAGATGGAGCAGCTGATCGACAAGGAGGCCGGGATGCTCGGCATCTCCGGCCGGTCGGGCGATATGCGCGTCCTGCATGATGCCTCGCCCGATGCCGACGCAGATCTGGCCGTCGCCATGTTCTGCCGGTCGGTCGGCAAGCAGATCGCGGCGATGATGACTGCGCTGGGGGGCGCCGACATGATCGTGTTCACGGGCGGGATCGGCGAGCATGACGCGCCCGTGCGGGAGATGATCTGCGCAGATCTCGCTTGGGCGGGCGTAACGCTGGCAACGTCGGACGGGTTGACGCCCAAAGGGGTTTGCATTGCTCTCGCGCGCCCCTCACGCGAAGAAGCCGTCATTGTGCGCCATATGCGGGCGATAATCCCCGAGGCTGAGGTGGGCGAGTACCGTTTCCGGTCCCGCGACGCCCAGACTGCGCCTCTATGTATATTCCGATCGTCGAAGGTCGGGCAGCGAGGGGCTACTAGATTGGACAGCCATTCGAGGAACGATCATCGCGATCGCATGGCGCACCGATCAGGAGATCGTCGATGTACACGAACCCGGACGAAGCCGCATATTGCATCAACCGGATCGCGCGCTCTGAGGCCTTGGCTGCGGCATCGACCGACAGCTGCGCGCGTGCATCGCATGTCGGCATCGCCGAGGCCTATGGCGATCGGCTTACGTCGCTAACTAGGTCACGTGGACAAAGGTTGACGCGCGTCTGATCGCTTGATTCAAGGCTGCCTTTTGGAGGCGACGTTGGGCGAGCGGATTGGGGTTTCGGATGAGGAGTGGGCTCTGATCGGGCCCCTGCTGCCGTCGGAGCGAGGGCGTGGCTGCGACCCGCTGGCGACAACCGGCCCTATTTCGAAGGCATGGTGTGGATGGCGCGGACAGGCGCGCAATGGCGTCATTTGCCGGATGAATACGGCAAGTGGAACAGCGTGTTCCGGCGGTATCGTCGCTGGGTCGTGACGGGCGTGTTCGAAGCCATGCTGGAGACCCTCGCCGCTGCCGTCGAGCGGGATACCAGTGCCGACATGATCGACAGCACCGTAGTCCGGGCGCACCACTGCGCCGTCGGGCTAAAAAAAGGGATCAGGAATTCGAAGGGCTCGGCCGTTCGCGAGGAGGCTTCACGACCAAGCTGCACGCACGCTGCGATGGCCAGGGAAGGCCGCTATGTTTCGTCCTGACACCGGGGCAGGCCCACGACGTAAAGGGGTTCGGGCCCTTGTTCGGGATGCTGGCTGACCGGATCGAGGCGCTGCTTGCCGATAAGGGCTATGACGCCGATGCTATCCGACAGGAACTGGCCAAGGCGGATGTCGAGGCGGTCATTCCAACCAAGAGCAACCGTCGTATACCGATCTCGCACGATCGCGAGAAATACCGTTGGCGTAATCTCGTCGAGCGCCTGTTCAGCAAACTCAAGAACTGGCGCCGTGTCGCAACGCGTTATGACAAGACCGCAGAGTCATATCTCGGCTTCGTGGCGCTAGCTTCAGTTACGCTGTGGCTGCCCTTTGTCCACGTGGCCTAGGTCGCTGATACATCCTCGCCGCGCCGGAGCGACATTGGTCGAAACCACGGTCGATGCTTGAGGCCGCATCGCAGCCCCCCCGTCGCCGTCTTTCGGGCGAGCGCGCTCGCGCGCTGGGATAACGAAGGTGGGGCATTGTCGCATCCAGCGCCGGTCAAGCCGCCCCCGGTGGATATTGATAATCACCTATCTGATCAGAACATGGTCTGCCTGCGCAGCCGCGTTATCGCGCTGGAGAACATTGTTGTTGCAATGCTCGCTGGCGGATCACACGATCAGCGCGCCATCGTCCACGACATGGCAATGTTCGTCCGCCCACCGCTTGATGCAGTTCAGGACCGGCTGACGATGCATGCGGCCGACCTGATGGATCATCTCACCGATCGGGCGACGCGCTTCGCGCGTGTTCTGGCCTGAGCTTGAACACATCGCCCGACACTACCCCTGATGCAAACGTCGGGGCGGTGCGTTGGCAAATTTCAAAGGCGGTTTTTAAGATTGGCGAGACTGACGGCAGGCGACAGCTTGCCGTCAGTCTCGCTGCATTCGCGTTCCAAATCTGAGCGCACCTTTTCGATCTCGCGATCGGTGAGGTGCTCGATACCGATGAATTGCGATCGCGCTGCATCGACCGCCCGGATCAGCTCATCGAGCTTGGCCTGCATGGCGGCTGCGTCTCGGTTCTGCGAGTTCTGGATCAGAAAGACCATCAGGAACGTGACGATCGTGGTCGCCGTATTCACGACCAGTTGCCACGTATCCGAATAGCCGAACAGCGGCCCTGTTACCGACTAGAGGACGATGATGCCGACCGCAGTCACGAAGGCACCGGGTTGGCCGGCAAAGCCGGCTATGCGGGTCGCCGTGGCAGTGAACATGCGATCGAGCATGTTCAGCATGCCACGGCAGGCAGCGGTGATCCCGCGCCAGGCTTCGTCAATCGATCAGACTGCATCGAGCACCCGTTCGGGCGGCCGATCGCCAAGGTCATGCAAGGCGACAAACGCTTGGAACAGTACCCGCGGGTCGTAGGCACCCTTGTAGACGGGCGGCGGGGTGCGCTGAAGCCCGAGCAGCTCCGCCACTGCTGCCTGCGCTGATCGAATGGAGTATTCGACCGTAAAGACGACATCATCGGCCAGCTCACAGAACTGTCCGATGAAGCCGAAATTGACCGACTGTGTCGGCACTACCTGGGGACGGTCGCCATGCTTGCGCGGCAGGAATTGGCTTGTGATGAAGGGCATCATACACGGGATGCAATTCGAGGCTGTGAGGATAGCGTCAGCCTCCTCGACAATGCCGAGATGCCCCAGGATCTCGACCATGATCTCACGCCCAGTACAAGCGGACATCGGCTTCTTCACGAAGTCGCCGATCGCATCGACGGACAGGCCGTACCCCCAGAAAACGGTCACGTCCTCGGGCTGGCCGATGAAATGCGGCTGATGAGGTATAACGATCGACGCCAGCCAGCTCGACTGTGGGAAGGTGACGAGCCCGCCCTCGCCGGGCACGTTGCCGGTTGCATCACGGACCAGATCGAGGAATGTCGGATCGCTTAGCGTCGTCGTGAACGACACCCATTTGGACTGGTCGATGTGATCGGCGAACACCGACGGCCGGCCAAAATCCCCGCGGCCTGCCGCGATTTTTTCCCACAGCAACCAAGCCCCGCCGTCGGTCTTGCCCTTCAGTGCCGGCACCGTGTCCATGCCGCCAAGGGTCGATGCCTCGGTCATCGACCCCAGCGTGACGAGAACATAATCATCAATGCCGACCTCGATGCTATCCTCCACGCCGGCCTTGTCGATGATAATCGCCTCGACGCGTCGCCGCCTCCCCGATGGGTGAACTCAAGGTTGACGACGCGCGTGCCCGTCTCGAACCGCACACCGCGATCGTCGAGCCATTTGCGGAATGGCAGCACCATCGAGTCATACTGATTGTAGACGGTCCGCATGATGCCGGTCAGTCGGTTGAATCCGCCGACCATGTGCGCGAAACGGACGAGATAGCGCTTGAACTCGATCGCACTGTGCCACGGCTGAAATGCGAACGTCGTGCACCACATGTACCAAAAATTGGTCTCGAAGAACGCAGGGTCGAACTGATCCGCGATCGTCGACCGGCCCAGCATCGCCTCTGGTTCAAGGCCGAGGCGCTCGATCGTCAGAATATGGCCCTCGGTGAGACCGAACGCTGGCGCCGTTCGCCGCTCGCCATCTATGAAAAGCCGCGACTTCGACGACGTCTGCATCGTCTTGTTCCAGTCAAGGATCTCCTGGGTGACCGTGCCGGTGCCGTCGAGCGTCGGGATCGATGCGAACAGATCGAACGTGCAAAGATACTTGCTCTCGATCATCCGTCCGCCACGCAGGACGTAGCCTGTCTCGGGGGTGCCTGATCCGTCAAGGCTACCGCCGATGATGTCGGATTCCTCGATGATTGTGATGTCCGACCCCAGCATGTCGCCATCTCGGATCATGAACGCCGCTGCGGACAGCGAGGCGATGCCGCCCCCGACTAGCCACGCCTTGGCACCTGCCTGGGGGGCGGGGCGCTTGAATAGCAACAGCTCGGCGCCTTCTTGGCTGACGATCATGGCGAAATCTCCGTGCCGCTGCTGCTGGACCTGGGATAGGTCGTTGGGTCGGGCTGGGTGAGCCTTGTCAGTACCGCCCACGACGTGGTTCGGCCCAGCGTCGGGAACTACATACGCTCAGCCCTCGGCGTTCCAGCCGGCCCAACCGTGATCGATCGATGCCTCAATCGCGGTCAGCAGCGTCCGATCGCCGATATTGCGTGAAAGCACCGTGTCGCCGTGGCGCTTGGCCTCGATCAACATCGGACTGCCGGGATCGAGACCATCGAGGAGAATCGCCTTGCCGCGCCAGCCACTGGCCCGCATTTCGCGCAGGAGGGCGGGGCCGTCGATGTCCTCCATCTCGAGGTCGAGGATGATGCACGGATAATCGCGCGACCTCGGATCGGCGAGCAGGGCTGCACAGGTCGCATAGGACCGGACGCATAGTCTTCCGAGCGCAGCATCAGCTGTCGCGCGTGCCGAATAGCGGAATCGCCATCGACGAGGGAAACGCCGATCATCTGCCGTGACGATGGCCTGGTAGCGTTTTGCATGCGGATATCCTTGGGTTTCTCCAAGGATCGCATGGCAGAAGGCCCCACGTCTGTACGTAGAAGGCGAGGGGGAGGGGGCCGGCAGTTAGCCGGGATGTGCTTCGCCAAGCCCTGCCGCGAACGCGATCCGCAGGACATCGGACAGACTGCGCGCGGCCAGCTTCTCCATCAGGTTGGCACGGTGAACCTCAACCGTCCGCGTCGCGATACTGAGGTCGAAGGCAATCAGCTTGTTGGGCCGTCCCAAGACCATGCCGTCGAGTACGTCACGCTCGCGCATCGTTAGCGCCGCGAGGCGGACCGAGGCTTCCGCTGCCGCGAGCTGGCCGCGATCGTTTCGACCGGCTTGGCTTAACGCTTCGTCGATCGCCGCCAGCAACGCGGTCCGCTCGAACGGCTTCTCTAGGAACTCGATCGCCCCGGCCTTTACCGCGCGCACCGCGAGCGTCACGTCGCCGTGGCCGGTCAGCATGATGACCGGGAGCATGATACCCTGTTCGGCAAGCCGCGCCTGCACCTCCAGCCCGTCGATCTCGGGCATCCGGACGTCGAGCAGCACGCAACCGTGCATCTCGCGCGTGGCGGTTTTCAGGAACTGCACGCCTGACGCATAGGTTTCGACGCTATGGCCGGCCTTGCGGAGCATGAAGCCTACCGATTGCCGGATCGCCTCGTCATCGTCGACGATGTGGACGGTGCGTGTGGATTCAGACATCTTCGGCTCCTGCCAAGGGCACGCAGAAATGGAAGGCCGTCCCCGATGTGGCGCCGGCCTCTGCCCAAATCCGGCCGCCATGCGCCTCGACGATCGTGCGGCAGATCGAAAGGCCAAGGCCCATGCCGTCCTCCTTTGTAGTTGCGAACGCTTCGAACAGGCGATCGCGAATGTCCGGGGACAGGCCTGTGCCGGTATCGGCGACGGTGACGCGCACCCAGCCATCGCGATCGGGCGCGGTCACGATCGTCAGCTCCTTGCAAGGCGAAGACGCCATCGACTGGATCGCGTTGCGGATGAGATTGACCAGCACCTGCTGGATCTGGACGCGGTCGACCAGCACCGTCTCGAGCCCCGCGGCGATGGTCATCGTTACGCTGACCCCCGCCTCATGCGCGCCGAGTAGGCCAAGGCTGGTGGCTTCCTCGACAATCGTGTCGAGCCGTTCGGCCTTGAAACCGGTGTCGCCACCATCGACGAACGCGCGCAGCCGTCGCACGATCGTGCCAGCGCGGAGCGATTGGGCAGCCGCAAGCTCCAGAGCCTCTGCAATCTCGCCAAGCAGACCGTCCTCGGTCTCTCCGATCATAGCGCGGGTAGTCTCGAGATAGGCAGCGATCGCGGTCAAGGGCTGGTTGATCTCGTGCGCGAGCGTGGAGGCCATCGTTCCCATTGCGCTGACGCGGGAAACATGAACCAGCTCGGATTGGAGCTCCTTCATCCGACGCGCCGTTTGATGCCGGTTAGTCAAATCGCGCACGAAGCCGGTGAAAATCCTTTCCCCACCGATCGAAGCCTCGCCGACGGCCA
This sequence comes from Sphingomonas sp. Ant20, assembly GCF_000783375.1. Classification (NCBI taxonomy): domain Bacteria; kingdom Pseudomonadati; phylum Pseudomonadota; class Alphaproteobacteria; order Sphingomonadales; family Sphingomonadaceae; genus Sphingomonas; species Sphingomonas sp. Ant20. The sequence continues at coordinate 87,679 of NZ_JRVI01000008.1, read as the reverse complement.
GCTCGATCGGGAAGGTTTCGCCGTTGGCCCGCTGCGCGGTCGCAACGCGGACATTGCCGATATTGTTGGGAACGCCGGTCTGCAGATAGGCCCGTAAGTTGCCATCATGCCCGTCCCGGTCGGCGGGCGGCATTAGCATGCTGACATTCTGGCCGATGACATCTGCCTTCGCGTAGCCGAACAATTGCTCGGCAGTGGTGCTGAACGACGATACGATACCGCATTCGTCCATCACGATCATCGCGTCGGGTACAGTCGCGAGAATTGACCGCAGGTGATGCTCACGCCGGACAAGTGCGGCTTCTGACGCCTTCTGGTCGGTGACGTCACGGATGACCTTGCCGAAGCCGCGCAGTTCGCCGGCGTCATCGCGCAGGGCGGTAAGCGTTACGCCAGCGAGAAACTCCGAGCCGTCTTTGCGCAGACGCCAGCTATCTTCCTCGATGCGGCCGAGAGCGGCCGCGCGTGCGAGATCATCGGCCGGTTTGCCGGCCGCAACGTCGTCCGGTGTGTAGAAGATAGCGAGATCGGCACCGATGACTTCCGCCTCGGTCCAACCTTTCATCCGTTCGGCACCGCGGTTCCAGATGGTCACGCGACCCTCGGCGTCCAGCATATAGATCGCGTAGCCCGTCGCCCCGTCGATCAGCAGACTAAGCTCTTCGGCCACGACCGCATTCCTGCGCGCGACGGCATCAGCGTCCGACCGATCGCCACGGAATAGCCCCTCGTTCACGAAGGCGGTGCAGATTGTCTGTGGGTAAGAAAATCGATCATCTGACAGTTTGCCTCCGGCCGGGTAAAATCCCGAACAGTCGGCAACCCATGCCGGGTCAACGCTTCGCAAGCCAGTATGACGCAAGATCAGGTCAATGGCCTGAGAAGCGTCATTGCAATCTCGCCGGCGACCAGCAGTGAAAGAACACCGCCTCCGATTGAAACACGCGGATTCATAGTGATGATCGGCTTGAAGAACGTCTGGATTGCCGTGTGCATGATCGTCATCCCTAGTTGTTCAAGGGAGTGTTGGGCGATTGCTCGGCATGGCGATATTGTGGTTTCACACATCGCCGGTCGACCGGCGCTATACCCGTCAGGCCTATCCGGCCAGCTGATAGGTGGCATGCCCGACCGCCTCAAACGACGATAGATTGGCCATCGTCGTCTCGGCGATCGCGGACAGCGCTTCGTGCGTGAAGAAGCCTTGGTGACCGGTGACGAGCACGTTCGAGAACATCAGCAACCGCTCGAAGGCATCGTCCTGAATGACCTCGCTCGACAAATCCTCGAAGAACAGCTCTTCTTCTTCCTCATAAACGTCCAGACCGAGATGGCCGATCTTGCCGCTCTTCAGACCTTGAATCACCGCTGCGGTATCGATCATGCCGCCCCGGCTCGTGTTAATGAGCATCACGCCATGCTTCATGCGATCGATCGCGGCCGCATCGATGAGATGGCGCGTCGCATCGGTGAGGGGACAGTGCAGCGAGACGATGTCCGCTTCCGCTAGGAGGGTATCAAGCGTGGTGTAGGTGACACCGAGAGCGGCGCAGGCGACATTCGGCACGACGTCATAAGCGATGACCTTGCACCCGAACCCGAGCATGATCCGCGCGACGCCCGCGCCCACACGCCCGGTCCCGACGATGCCGACCGTTCGGCCGTGAAGGTTGAAACCTAGTAGTCCCTCAAGCGCGAAATTGCCCTCCCGCACCCGAGCATAGGCGCGGTGGATGTTACGATCGAGCGACAGGATAAGCGCAACCGCATGCTCCGAAACCGCCTCCGGCGAATAGGCCGGCACACGGGCGATGGCGATGCCCAGACGCTTGGCCGCGGTCATGTCGACATTGTTGAACCCTGCCGATCGGAGCGCGACCATTTCGACGCCAATATCCCTAAAGACCTGGAGGACGGCAGCGTCGACCTGATCGTTGACGAAGGCACACACCGCCGTTGAGCCCTGCGCCAGTGCCGCGGTCGCGGCCGTCAGCCGGTCCTCCATGAACCTCAGGGTGTGAAGGGAGCCTGCGGCCTCTTCCATGAAGGTGCGATCATAGGATTTGGTACTGAAGACGGTGACGATCATTGAGCATGCTTTCGGGTGAGTGCGAATACCGAGGCTTGGACGCCGGAAGGCGGTTCAGGTCACGGCGAGTGTCGGGGAAGGCGGAGTGGCGCGTGATGGGCGATCTGCGACGCGCGCATGGCCCGTCTCCTTCAGGAACAGGCTGAGGCCGATCGCTACGACGCGCCCGCGACCAGCGGCAGGAACCCGTTCTGAAACTCTGGCAGCGTGAGCGGCTTGCCCTGCGGGACCATCAGCCGGGAGATGAAGGGGGAGACGATGCCGCTGGTCAGGAAGACGAGGAAGTTCATCACACCGGCAGCGGTGCCCTTGACTGCAGATGGGTTGGTCTCCTTCATCATCGAGAAGGGGATCATCGCAGCCCCCGATGCGATGCCGAGCACAAGCGCAACGCTGTAGGGCGGAAGCAGGCCGTGCGGCACGTAGATCGCGGTCAGACCGGCCGCCAGCATCACCACTGCACCGGTGATCAGCACGGGTTTGCGACGGCCGAGCCGGTCGGCTACGAAGCCGAGCAACGGACATCCGATCACCCAGCCGATCGGCACCATCGAGGCTTCCGTGGCGGCAGCGGCCATCGACAGATCCTTTCCGCCGTTGAGGAACGACGTCGCCCAAACCAGCGCGCCGATCGTGGTAGGCAGGAAGAGCAACCCTCCGATTACCCCGGCAAGCCAGCTTTGCGGGTTGGCGAGGACCGTCTTGAAGGGTTGGACAAGGCTGGCGGCGGAAAGCGGGCCGTGATGGGACGCACTGTCACCGCTGTCGCGCGGCATGACGATCCAGGTGGCGACAGCCAGCACGAAGCCGACGACGGCGAAGCCGATCCAGACATACTGCCACGACAGATGAAGGCTTCCGGCCGGATCGATTAGCATGTGGACCGGTTTCGACCCGAACGCGGCACCGGCCATGCCGAGGCACTGCGTCAGACCGATAAACAACGCGAGCATCCGTGACGGCAGATACCGGGCCGCCACGTAGGATGCCCCGATAAAGGCGAAAATCGCACCCATAGCCTGGAGGACGAAACCAGCCATGCCGGCCGCTTCGCTGCCCTGGGCGAACACGAGGCACCCCAGACCGACGACGGCGATGCCGTAAGGTATCGTGCGTTGCGGCCCGTATCGATCGAGAAGGACGCCGGCAATCAGCGCCATCAGCGCGTAGGCGACGTAATAGGCCGAGATCATCCCGCCGATGTGATTGCCGCCCCATGCAGCCGAGAGTTCGTGCTGCATGACACCCGGCGCCGAACGGACGGCATATTGGAAGAAGTAGAAGACCGCGCACAGCGCCCAAGCCAGCAGGATCAGCGGCTTGAGCTGGACAGGCGGTGCGTCGGCGACCGCTGCTTGCGTCGGCACGCCAATGCGGGCTCCTACGGGGTCGTGGCTCGGCATGGATGGATCCTCGGCGAAATGACCCATGAGCGGGCGCGCGAGACGCATGACAGCGGCGAAAATGACCTTGCTGTCGGAAGCATCGTTGGCCTCGTTGGGTAGCGCGTCGAGCATTCCGGTCGCTACGCTCGGAAACTACGCAGTCGCCCGTACCTGCCGGCCAGGTCAGATCGCCCGCTCGGCGAGATCGCTGAACCCGCATGATATCTGCGTAATTTCCGATGGTGATGCGCGACCGGCCAGGCCGGTAGGCCTTTCTTACCCCCCGCCTTCTGCGAGGTGGGTGGAGCGGCAACGGCCGCAGGAATCGGACCCAACAGCCATGACGATCAACCGCACTTCGGACGGCCCCGCCGCGGTCCCGTGCCGCCCCATTCTACACCTTGCCGACGGCGCTGCGCGGTCGAATGCCCGTGCCTTCGATCCACTCCAGGTTCGCCGCCCCCGGCGCTTTGTGAAAGGCGCTGGCCTTACGTCCAGGCTGGCCGTGGCGGTCGACCTGACGTGACGGGCAAAATGTTGATGGCGATCGCGGTTGCGCTGGCGGTGCCGGTTTCGGTAGCTGCGCAAACGCAACCGATCCCCGCCGCAGACGGCAGGATCGAGGCGCTAAAACCGGGCGAATATCTGTGGGCGCCCGGGATCGCACCCGAGGGACCGGTCACGATCATCGTCAGCCTCAAGGCCCAGAAGGCCTATGCCTATCGCAACGGCGTCGCGATCGGAGTTTCGACGGTATCGACAGGTACGAAGGGCTTCGCGACGCCGACGGGGGTGTTCACCGTCCTCCAGAAGGATGAGGACCATGTGTCCAACCTCTACAAGGACGCCCCCATGCCGTTCATGCAGCGGCTGACCTGGGGCGGGATTGCCATGCACGCCGGCAACCTGCCGGGCTACCCCGCCTCGCATGGCTGTATCCGGATGCCGCTGGCCTTCGCCAAGCTGCTGTTCGGCATCACGAAGATGGGCATCACTGTGGTCATCACGCAGGACGCCCTGGTTCCGGTAGTGGTCACGACCCCCGGCGTTCTGAAGCGCAACGCGCGTGCTACCAGCGGCGATACCGCTTTTGCCTGGAACCCGGCGCGCGCTCCTACCGGTCCGGTATCGATCGTCGTCAGCGGTCGCGACCGCCGGGTGGTCGTCCTGCGCAACGGCGTCGAGATCGGATCGAGCGCCATCGACCTCGAGGCACCGGTCGAAGAGACCGCGGCGTTCACGCTTCAGGCGATCGACGGCGGGGGAGAGCATTGGCTGCGATTGCCGCTGCCTGGGCAAACCCGAACCGGGGAGCTGAGCGACGCGGACCGGGCGAAGGGGCGTCTTCCCGATGGCTTTCGTGCAGCGCTGGCGACGGTGCTCACGCCGGGCACAACGCTGCTTGTCACGCGTGAGACGCTGGCGAGCGCGGGCACCGGCAAGGCGGTGACGGTGATCGAGGCGGACCGCCCATGATCGCCGACCGCACCCGAGAGGAAACCGCCCCGGTCATCGCATGGCATGCGATGTCGAGCACGGACATCGCGGCCCGGCTCGGCACGTCCGACCAAGGTCTCGGACCTGACGAGGCGGCTGCGCGCCTCGTTCGGGACGGCCTGAACGAATTGGCGCCCCCGCCGACGCTCGGTCATCCGGCTGTTCGTGCGGCAGTTCAACAGCCCGCTGATCTGGTTGCTCGTCGCCGCAGCGGCCGTATCGCTCGGCCTGGGGCACACGACCGACGCCGGCTTCATCGGCGTAGTGCTGATCGTCAACGCACTCATCGGGACGTTCCAGGAAGGCAAGGCCGCGGGGAGCCTCGCGGCCTTGCGCGACATGATCGGCCATACCGCCCCGGTCCGTCGCGGGGGATCCGTATCGGTGATCGACACACGCGACATCGTGGTCGGCGATGTCGTCGAGCTGGAAAGCGGCATGGCGGTCCCCGCCGATATCCGGCTGTCGTCGAGCGCGGCCCTGCGGGTCGACCAATCGACCTTCACCGGAGAATCCGTCGCGGTCCTGAAGGACGAGGCCGCGCCACTCAACGAGCGTACGCCGCCCGGTGACCGTACGACGATGCTGCTCGCGGGCACAATGATCGACGAGGGCCGGGGCGCCGGCGTCGTCGTGGCGACCGGTGCCGACACGGCGCTTGGGGCGATCGACGCATCGCTGCGCGATACCGAGGCAACGCCCCCGCCGCTCGTCGTGCGCCTCAACCGGCTGGCACGGCAGATCAGCATTGCCAGCATTGCGTTGATCGTCCCCTTCGCGATCGTCCTGCTCGTCCAAGGCCGCCCAGGCGACCAGATCCTGATCCTGGCCGTCGCGCTGGCCGTCGCGGCGATCCCCGAAGGGCTGTCGATCGCCGTCACCGTCGCGCTCGCGGCGGGGACGCGCCGCATGGCGGCGCGCAAGGTCATCGTCCGCTCGCTGCCGGCAGTCGAGGGGCTTGGCGCCTGCACCATCATCGCCAGCGACAAAACGGGCACGCTCACCCGTAACGTGCTCTCGGTCGAGCGCATCCTGCTGGCTGACGGCCGGGCGTTCGATCGTGCGGAATGGACGGAGAATGCAGACGCGCTGGTCGCCATCGCCCGCGCCGCCGCGCTCTGCAACGAAGCGTCGCTCGGTGCTGATGGCATTCCGGTGGGCGACACCGTCGACGTGGCCCTCCTGGGATTCGCCCGGGACAATGGCGCTGATCTGGCGGCAATCCAGTCGATCGGTCGGATCGCAGGGCTGCCCTACGAGCCAGCCCGCAAATTCTCGACCGTGGCGGTCAACGAAGGGCAGGGCGTCCGCGTGTTCGCCAAGGGCGCGCCGGAAGTCGTTCGGCCGATGTGCCGCCCGGTCGACGCCACCACGATCGCCAAGGCCAATGCGATGGCAGCCGAGGGATACCGGATCATCGCCGTTGCCACGTCGGACGGATCGGCGACGGTCGACCCCGTATCACCGACCGGCCTCGTCTTCCTGGGCTGGTTCGGACTGATCGACCCGGTCCGCCCGGAGGTGCCCGCGGCGATCGCACGCTGCGCCGAAGCCGGGATCGGCGTTCGCATGGTGACGGGAGATCATCCCGGCACGGCGCTGACGATCGCGCGCGGGCTCGGACTCGAGGTCCGCGAGGATCAGGTGGTGACAGGCACGCAGATGGGCACCTTGGCGGACGAGCCGGCCAAGCTGTCGGCCTTGGTGCTGCAAGGGCGCGTGTTCGCGCGGATCGAGCCGGTGCAGAAGCTCGAGATCGTCCAGATCTTGGCTGCCAGCGGCGAGCTGGTCGCGGTAACCGGAGACGGCGTCAACGACGCGCCCGCGCTCCAGGCGGCGCATATCGGCGTCGCGATGGGTATCGCCGGCACCGACGTCGCCCGCGGTGCAGCCGATCTGGTGCTGGCGGACGACAATTTCGCCTCGATCGTGGCGGGTGTCGAAGAGGGTCGCGTCACCTATGCCAATGTCCGGCGGATCGTCATCATCCTGCTGGCGACCGGCATGGCCGAGATCGGCATGTTCCTTGGCGCGGTGGCATTCGGCCTGCCGATGCCACTGACCGCAGTCCAGCTCCTGTGGCTCAACCTCGTCACCAATGGCGCGCAGGACGTATGCTGGGGTTTGGCCGCGGGGAGGGTGATGAGCTGCGCCAGCCTCCGCGGCGACCGAGCGAACCGCTGCTTGATCGCAGCGCGATCGCGCTGATGATCCCGCCTGCCTGGTGATGACGGGCTTTGCGCTCTTCCTGGTCTATGCCCTCAGACGTGACGGGCACCCCTTGGGTGAGATCCAGAACGCGGTACTGCTGATGACCGTGCTGTTCCAGAACGTCTATGTGCTGTGCATGCGCAGCGAGCGCCGCTCGATCTTCCGCGAACCGCTGTTCTCCAACCCCTGGCTGTTGCTGGGTATCGGTATCGCGGTCGCGCTGCAGCTGGTGGCCATGTTCTGGCCCCCGTTGGGTGGCGTCCTCGGCACCTCCCCCGGTCACGACGCGGACGCTCTGGTTCTGTCTCGGCGCGACGGTGTCGACGGTCGTCGTGACCGAAGCGACCAAGCAGATTGTGGCGCGCTGGCAGCGCCACACCCGACATGGCTGATCGAACGCCAGGCACCGTCCTCCCCAAGATCGTGACGACGATGCGCGAGGGCTATAGCCTTTCACGGTTGCGGGCGGATGCAGTTGCCGGAGCAACCGTGGCTGTCGTTGCGCTCCCCTTGGCGATGGCGCTGGGGATCGCAAGTGGCGCATCCCCCGACAAGGGTCTGATTACCGCCATCGTTGCCGGGTTCCTCGTCTCCGCGCTTGGCGGCTCACGCGTGCAGATCGGTGGGCCGACCGGCGCGTTCGTGGTGGTCGTCTTCAACGTCATTGCGCAGCACGGCTATGACGGACTGATCCTCGCGACCTTACTCGCCGGGATCATCCTGATCGTTGCGGGGTACACCCGTCTTGGTGATCTGATCCGCTTCATCCCCTACACCGTCGTCACCGGTTTCACTGCCGGCATCGCGGTCATCATCGCTTCTAGTCAAGTGCGCGACTTCCTCGGGCTGCGCCTGGCCAACGTCCCAGCAGATTTCCTGTCGAAATGGGCCGCCTATTTCGGTGCGTTAGGAACAGTGGATCTTGCAACGATGGCGATCGGGATTGGCGCGCTCGCGACGATCGTCATCCTGCGCCGGTTGTCTCCCAAGATACCGGGGTTCCTAGTCGCGGTCCTGTTGGCATCCATATTCGTGGTTGCAACCGGCCTGTCCGTCGAGACGATCGGCTCGCGCTTCCCTGACATGGCCAGTGGCATTGCGATTCCGGCGCTGCCGCTATGGACGCTGGCCAAGGTGCAGGCTGTCCTGCCGTCGGCCTTCACGATCGCCTTCCTCGCAGGCGTGGAGGCATTGCTGTCCGCCGTGGTGGCTGATGGCATGATCGGATCGCGACACCGATCGAACCAAGAGCTGGTCGGGCAGGGCTTTGCCAACATCGCATCCGCCCTGTTCGGTGGCCTTCCGGCAACGGGCGCGATCGCGCGGACCGCAACCGCCATAAAGGCAGGCGCGCAGACGCCGGTCGCCGGCATGCTGCACGCCGTTTTCATCCTCGTGTTCCTGATTTTCGGTGCCGACCTGATGGGGTTCGTACCCATGGCCGCGCTTGCCGCGATCCTGTTCGTCGTGGCCTGGGGCATGAGCGAGCACGATCGCTTCCTTGAGGTGCTGCGCATGCCAAACAGCGACCGGGCCATCCTGCTCCTGACCTTCACGTTGACGGTGCTCGTCGATCTGACGGTCGCGATCGGGGTCGGAGTGACGCTGGCATCGCTCCTGTTCGTGGCGCGGATGAGCGAAACGGTCAGCATCGACAGCGGCGACGCAACAGGCAAAGACGAGGTCGACCAGCGCCTGGCGTTGCCCGCAGACGTCGAGGTATTCCGGATCGACGGCCCGTTCTTCTTCGGCGTGGCCGCAGGGTTGATGGATGCCTATCGCAAGTTAGGGAGGATTCCGCGCGTGCTGATCGTCCGCCTGGAGAATGTGCCGGTGCTCGACGCGAGCGGCGCAGCGGCGATCGGCGAACTGGTCAGCCGTGCAGGAACAGCGGGCACGCGCGTGATCGTCTGCACCCCGCGACCCGATGTGATCGCCATGCTCGCACGCGCGCGCATCGACGACCGTCATGGCCTGCTGGCGCGAACGGCGACCTATGCCGACGCCCTTGCCAGAGCGCGGATGGCTTAGCGTGCGACCGCTACGGCTGGATCGTGCGGAAGTGGACCGCACGATCGACGAGCGATGTCATGTGACGGCCCGCCTCGATCGTCAGCGGGTGATGCGTGAAGCGTGGTCGCGGTGCGATGTACTCGGCCATTTCCCGTGCGACGGCGAGTTGGCGATCGGATCCCTCGGCCAACACCGCAATCAGCATGTTCTCCAGCGCGATCGTCCGGATGCGCAGCTGGATCAGTTCGGCCGAGGTAAGCGCCGCGATCGTGGGATGCGGATCAGGCGCTGCGGCAACCGAGCCGCCTTCATTATCCCAGCGGGACAAGGTACGGAAACGCAACTCGGCCGCGCTCGGATTCTGGTCTGTATCGGGCATCGGGACATCCTTTGGGGAGAGCAGTTCGTGGGTGCGCGTCATCGGTAGCCGATGCCTTTGACGTAGTTGACGAGTTGCGCTTCCTCATACTCGGCGTCGCCCAGCAAAACGCGCAGCACGGAACGGGCCGTGAGCATCCCGATCGGCCGACCTTCGGCATCGATCACAGGAATGTTCTTTAGGTGATGGCGCTTCATGCGGTCGGCCACGTCCTGCAGGGGGTCCGACGCGGTGCAGCTGGTGACAGCCGTGGTCATCACAGTGGTGACCGCGCAGCGGCAGCTTGTACCGTCGCACACGGCCATCTGACGGACGACGTCGGTCTTGGTGACTATCCCGAGCAGCATTCCGGCCGATCCGACGACGGCAAGAATGTCGGTCCCGGCGCCGAGCTGCCCCGCTGCTTTGATCAACGGCTGTTCGCTGTCGATCGTCGCCAGCGTCGTGCGCCCGCTTTGGAGCATTCCTTCTACAAACATCGCTCGCGTCCTATCTGAGGTTGAGACGGCCTCGGCGGAGCCGGTATTGATCGTGGCACCATGCTCATCGCATCGCTGTGAGCAGGCGATCGACCGGCATCGTCGCGAATGTCGTGAAGCTGTCGGCGACCGCGTAGGGCAGGATCAGCGTGCGATCATGAAGGAGCGCGCCACAGCTATAGGTGACGTTCGGGACGTAGCCCTTACGCTCAGTCGCATCGGCGCGGACGAGGGGATAGGTCATACGCCCCAGCAGCTTTGACGGGTCGTTGCGATCAAGCAGGCAGGCGCCGAGCGCATAGTTGCGCATCGGCCCGACTCCGTGGGTCAGGACCAGCCATCCCTCGGCAATCTCGATCGGCGAGCCGCAATTGCCGATCTGGACAAACTCCCACGGCCATCGCGGTTCGATGATCGTCGCACCCGTGGACCATTCGTAAAGGTCGTCCGAATAGGCGAGCGAGATCGTTTCGTTGTCGGCGCGACCGAGCATGGCATAGCGACCGGCAATCCGCCGCGGAAACAGCGCCATGCCCTTGCCGGCGCCTGCCGATCCGTGAATCGTATCTAGGGCGAACGAGCAGAAGTCTGCAGTGCGCAGCAACTCCTGACGAATCCCCTGGCCGCTATAGGCCGTGTAGGTGCCCAGCCACGAGACCGTTCCGTCATAGTCGGCAAAGCGAACGAGGCGAAGATCCTCAATCCCGTTGCGTTGCGCCGGGGTCGATGGGAAAATCACGATCTCGGAAAGGCTGTAGCCAGCCTCGCACTGCATTCGGACGCCCGCGGGTCGCGAGCCGCCCAAGGCCGCATCCGCGAGTTGCGGTACGATCGCCCGCGCGCCTTGGGGCTCTAGGACGATTCCGCCGGATGCGTCGCACAGGCCCGTCCTGAATGCGATCGAGGAGACATGACCTTCACCGACCGCGCGTAACGACAGAACGAAACGTACCGAGCCTGCGGGAACCTCTGACTGGTCCGGATGGGGCACGATGCTGGGGTTGAAGAGAGCAGCTGCCTCGTAGCCATATTCCTGGCAAAAATAGGCACCGATCAGCAACGCACGCGCATCGTCCACCGGGTAATCGTGACCGATAACCCCTTTGACCTCGGCATATCGCCGCCGGAACACAGCCTCGACCTGCGCATGATGCCCGGCAAAGTCGCGGGTCAGGTCGCGCAGCTCGTCCACGACGGTTGCATCGTCAAGCTCCATGACGCGCGACGCGATCCGTCCTGCACGCGCATGATCCCCGTCGGCGCCGGGGACATATGGTCGGATCACCACCCGCGAAGGATCAGGGCGCAGCTCTAGGGTCAGACGATCGACGAATGCAGCATTGGACAACCGGCAGTTCCTCTTGTGGATCGGTCCGCATCGAGAGCGCTAGTGCGCCAGCAGCAGGGGGATGCGGCTGTTAGAAAGCACCGCCTGGGTAGCTCCGCCCAGCAGAAACTCGGCGGTGCGTGAGTAACCATAGGCGCCCATGACCAGCAGGCTGGCACCCACTTCCTCGGCTACTTTCAGGATGGCACCACCGGCGTCACCGCTGTCCGCGGCGCGCCGGACGACCGCGGCTTTGATTCCATGCCGTGAGAGGTAATGCGCGCCTTGCTCGCTGCGGGTCCGCACGGTGCGGTCCTCAATCTCGATGAGATGGACCGATGCGGCCTTGCGCAGCAGCGGCAGCGACGCACGCAGCGCCACCGAAGACTCCGCAGAGCCATCCCATGCGATGGCCACGATACCGGCAGGATCGAACGGCCTGTCGGATGGCGGTACCGCCAACACCGGCGCGCGCGCCGTCGCTGCGACCTTCGCAGCGAGCGACTGCGCCTTCCGGTCCGATCCAAGGCTTAAAACAACAACATCGGCAATTGGTGCTCTGCGCAGAAGCGCGAGGTGCGCTTCGTCATCGACGTGGGTCCATTCCCACTCGGCAATTGAATTTCGCAGGCGCTCCTCGACCTTCAACCGCAGATCCAGAGCGAGCTGCTCCATCTTTGACGAAAAAGTCGACGGGCAGCATCATCGCGGTGAAAGGATCGTTGGTCAGATAAACGCCATAAGGCGTCGTGTGCAGGCAACTGATGTACCCATCGAATGCATGGGCAAGGATCACCGCCGCGTCGATACGGCCGTCGAGATCATCGTCGTCCTGAATATGGAGAAGGATGGACTGCATGGGTCTTCCAATCTGATCTAACGACGCCTGGACGGGTTTAGGACGGCGGTCAGCCACCGACGGCAAGCTGGGTCGCGTGAAGCGGGTAGGGGGCGATGGTGCTCGGATCGGCCGGTTTGCCGCCCAGCGTGCTAGCAAAGCCGTGATTGACGTCGCGGTGATGCGCCTCGTCGGCCCGGACGACGAGCACAACGTCGCGCAGCGTCGCATCGTCCGCCATCTGCCAATAGTGCTTGGCGATCGCCGGCGCCGGGACATTGGGCGACCGGCCTTCGTCGATCTCCTGGAGGTAGAGGGTGTAGCTGGTGACAGCCTCCTCCTCGAAGTAGCCGACGACCCGGTGCGCGGTGCGCGACGAGACCAGATACAGAATGGAGAAGCCGACAAGGAACACGCCCTGAACGCCGAGGATCACCATCCGCTCGAACCATGTCGGCTTGGCGATCTCGATGAACGTCATCAGATGCATGCGCTCGTTCTCGGCCTCCTCCATCAAGGTGCGGATCCAGCCTTCGTCGTCACGCATCCGCCGCAAGCAAGTCAGGTGGGTGAACATCGCACCGACCATGCCCGGCACGGCCGCGACCGTCTCGAGCACGATGGCACGATGGCCGTAGCGTTTGGCGAAGAAGGTATCGGCGCTGAAGCGCAGCAGCTTGGTGAAGCCGAGCGCGAACCGGTCTGAAAACCCCTTGGGGACGTGATGCACGACCGGCTCAGCTGCGCGTTCGTCGACCAGCGCGCGCGCATCGGGGGTAAGGATTGAATTGACCATCATGATGTTCCTGCGTTCAGGCGTGGGCTGGTAGGCGAAGTCGGACGGCAGCGATCGGGCGTGCACAGTATCGCTGCCCGATCAGGCCGCCTGGGGTTCGAGGGCCATGCGCAGCACGATGAGCGATGAATCGCCGGGACAGGGTGAGGCGGACCAACCCATCTCGCGCTCCAGCTTGATCGCCTGATGATTGTCGCGGCTCTCGACCGATTCCAGCGTCTTGATGCCCTTGGACCGGGCGAACCGCACGACATGCTCGACAAGCGTCCAGCTGATCCCGCCGCGCTTGAAGTCCGACCGGATCGCGACCGCGACCTCGGCATTGGTCAACGTCTCGTCAGCAGCGAGCATGGCGGTTGCGATGACCAGACCGGTGCCGCTCTCGATGGCCAGGAAGTTTTCGGTGCGCGTATGATCGACCGTTACCAACGCCTTCAGCTGATCGTGCCCGACCTTCTGGACCGCGCTCAGAAAGCGGAACCGCAGATCCTCCTTATCAACATGGGTGAAGAACTCGGCGAGGGCCGCTTCGTCCGCCGGCGCCGCAGGGCGCACGTGGAAATGGTAGCCGGCGCGCGAGATCAGGTCAGCGCTCCAGTCCGCGTCGTGCAGCGGTAGCGCCGGTGCCCCGGGGCTGTCCGGGCGAGTGGTGACGAGTTCGATCACGGTGGATCCCTTGCGATGAGTGCGGGTGGGCGATCGGCATTACGACCAGCCCCTGTCGACTCTTCTAGACCGTCGCAGACGGCCGTCGCAGGCTCGGGAAACACGTAAGCGCCCCCGCATTATCCGAGTGCCAACACTCCTCACGGTGCGCGATCCCATCGGCCGCGCACGTATTTCCCGATCCTAGGCCGTCAGCCGCCCGGCGCTACATCAAGCCTGAAGGTGAAGCCGGTTCAACAGTTTCGCCCATCCTTACAAGAGACCATGATGCCCCACGATCGCGCGCTTCAGGAGGCTGTTCTTGCCGAGCTGGCATGGGAGCCAAGCATCGATGCCGCACATATCGGCGTTACCGCCGATGCCGACGTGGTCGCATGACGGTGGGCGCCGTGCAGGACGCGCGTCACACGCATCGCCGCCAGCGGCCCAACCTGACGCTGGCGCATTTGGCGCTCGGCGTTGTCGCCGTTGCCGTGACCGTTGTGTTCCTATGGTCGGTGTGGGCGTTCCTCAGTGCGATCCTCTGGAGCGTGGTCGCCGCGATCATGTTCTGGCCTTTGAACAACCGTATTCTCTCGCGTTTTCCCCAAGCGCCGAAATCTCGCCGCCATCCTCACGCTGCTCGTGGTCGTCGCAATGGGCGTAGTGCCGGGTGTCGCGCTGTCGATGTTCCTGCTCGACCAGGCAGGCACGATCTATACGCAGATCCAGTCTGGTCAGCTCGACATTGCCGCGACCTTCGAACGTATCCAAGCGACCCTGCCGGGCTGGATGGCAGGGTTGATGCGGCGGACCGGTATCACCGACCTCGATTCCCTTCGTGAACAACTGTCGATCGGTATCACGGCGCGGCTGCAAATCTTGGCGTCGCACGCGCTGACCATCGGCCAAAGTGCGGCGAGCTTCCTCCTGTCGCTTGCCGCGATGCTCTACCTGACCTTCTTCCTGCTCCGCGACGGGCGGTCGATGACGACCAGCATTGGCAACGTCGTGCCGCTCAAACCGGACGATCGTCGATTGCTCGCTGATCGTTTCGTGACCGTAGTACGCGCCACGGTTAAAGGTGGCGAACTAGGCGGGGCGGCACAGGGCTCGGTCGGCGGTGCCATCATGGCCCTACTCGGCGTGCCCAACGCTCTTTTGTGGGCGGTCGTCATGGCGCTCTCGTCCCTGCTGCCTGCCGTGGGGACAGGTATTGTCTGGGTGCCGGTGGCGATCTATCTCTTTGCGACTGCTGACATGTGGCACGGGCTGATTATGACCGCGTCTGGCCTTCTCGTGATCGGGTCGGTGGACAATGTGCTTCGTCCGATCTTGATCGGCCGGGAGACAAACATCCCGGACTTCGTAGTTCTGGTCACAACCCTTGGTGGGTTGGCGGCGTTCGGGTTTAACGGCCTGCTGATCGGACCCGTTGCCGCAGCGATCTTCATCACGGTGTGGAGTCTAATCGGGTCTGCGAATAGCCCCTCCTATCAATGAGCACAGTACCATCGCGTCGCCTGAGATTGTCGGCGCCAGTGGGCTACCGACGGACGCGTAGTTACCTGTCTGAAAACACACGATAGTCGCCAACCGGAATTGGCGACGGCGTTTTGCAACGATCGAGCGGCTGCCGTCCGAAAACACCTGTTTGTCGCACAGTCGTGATTGCGACTAGGTTTTCATATAACTGACCGCTGAATAGAAATAATGAGAGAGAAGCGGCCGTCCGCTATTGAGGGGGCTGATGGCGTTAGCGGCCGTCGCCTGACGCTGATGACTGCGGTAGTGGCCGTCGGCTATGAAGCTGCTAATTCTCGGCCCACTAAATGAGCTTGCTTGTTAAAGTGAATGAAGCTCTGAAGCGAGCATGGACCAATTAATTGCCAAGCTGCAGAGGGCTATCGCCCTATCAGATGATGACCGATCAAGCCTGCTCGCGATCTTCAGCAATACGCGTTATTTTAAAAGAGGCCGAGACATTCTACGTGAAGGTGAACAACCCGAACACGTGCATGTCATAATCGACGGGTGGGCAGCTCACCGCGTGACCCTAGTAGACGGATCGCGGCAAACCACCGCCTTCCTAATGCCCGGTGACTTTTGCAACGGCGAAACAACGCTTCTAAAGCGCTTGGATCATGGTGTAGTCGCGCTCACGCCGGTGACAATCGGCACTGCAACACGCGAACGCCTGACAGCCCTGCTGCTCGATCGCCCCAATGTGGCGCAAGCGTTCTGGCAGACGACCCTTGTCGATGCGGCAGTGCTGCGGACGTGGTTAGTCAATATCGCTCACCGGAAGGCGTATCAGCGCATCGCACACCTGATGTGCGAGTTGCATACCCGTCTCTCATGTCTTGGCCTCGTAAGTGGCTCGACCTGCGCTGTGCCGCTCACACAGGAACAACTCGGCAATGCGCTTGGCCTCACATCGATCCATGTCAACCGGATGCTCAGAAGGCTTCGTAATGAAGGGTTGATGGAATTTCAGAAGCGTACCCTGACGTTGCGCAACATCGAGGAATTACATGCGGTAGCTGGCTTCAATCCCAGCTATCTCCACGCGAAGCCAAGTCATTAATAATATATCAAGTAAGTCGACTAAACACTTCCAATATAACCCAGTATTAATAAATACCCATCTTATCTTATCGATAATAAACAAGGGGCATTGGCTCGGCCTGACCGAAACTGGTTATTTTAAGAATGATGTCACATGCTAAGCGTTCAAGGGGGGCAGCTTGGATTGGGCACCGCTCTATCGACAGTGTTGCATTGGAGCTATATCCGGCTCGGAACACCGCTTGATTTGAATATATCGCTGATATGATAGTTACTGCTTATCGGAGACTCAGCCGTGATTCAGTCAGATACATCTGAGCTGCCCCCTTCTGAGCGGTCCAACGACTATGAGAGTCTGGATCAAGGAAGGGACGACGAATGCCTGCGAAAAAGCATAAGCCGGAAGAGATCATCGGGAAGCTGCGTGAAGTTGAAATCGTCCTGGGCCAGGGCGGGACGACCGCCGAGGCGTGTCGGCGGATCGCGGTCAGCGAGCAAACCTATTACCGCTGGCGCAAGGAATATGGTGGCCTGAAGACGGATCAGGCTCGTCGGATGAAGGATTTGGAGAAGGAGAACCTGCGGCTGCGGCGTGCGATCTCCGACCTGACACTGGACAAGCTGATCCTGCAGGAGGCGGCACGGGGAAACTTCTAAGCCCCGCGCGCGCCGACGCTGCATTGACCAAGTGAAAGAGGTGCTGGACGTATCCGAGCGACGGGTGTGTCGCGTGCTCGGGCAGCATCGGTCGACGCAGCGCAAAGTGCCGTGTGGGGCAGATGACGAACAGGCACTGACTGAGGACATCGTTGCGCTGGCCGGGCAGTATGGACGCTACGGTTACCGCCGGGTGACCGCACTGCTGCATGCCGCGGGGTGGTCGGTGAATCATAAGCGTGTCGAACGCATCTGGCGGCGTGAGGGGCTGAAGGTGCCACAGAAGCAACCCAAGCGTGGCCGGCTGTGGTTGAACGACGGCTCGTGCATCCGGCTGCGGCCGGAGTATCCGGGGCATGTCTGGGCATACGACTTTGTCGAAGCGCGAACGCACGACGGGCGCAAGTTCCGGATCCTCACGATCATCGACGAGGCCAGCAGGGAATGCCTGGCGCTGATCGTCGCACGTCAGTTGAAACACGAAGACGTGCTGGCGGCGCTTGCCGAGCTGTTCATCGCCCGGGGGCCGCCCGCGCATATCAGGTCGGACAATGGCAGCGAGTTCATCGCTACCG
Source organism: Sphingomonas sp. Ant20 (assembly GCF_000783375.1). Classification (NCBI taxonomy): domain Bacteria; kingdom Pseudomonadati; phylum Pseudomonadota; class Alphaproteobacteria; order Sphingomonadales; family Sphingomonadaceae; genus Sphingomonas; species Sphingomonas sp. Ant20. The sequence goes on along the minus strand of NZ_JRVI01000008.1, from coordinate 70,220 downwards.
CGGTCCAGAAATGGCTCGGCCAGATCGGCGTGAAGACGCTGTACATCGCGCCGGGCTCGCCATGGGAAAACGGCTATAACGAGAGCTTCAACGGTTCGCTTCGCGACGAGCTGCTCAACGGCGAGATCTTCTACAGCCTCGCCGAGGCAAGGGTGCTGATCGAGGCGTGGCGGCGTCACTATAACACTGTCCGACCACACAGCAGCCTGGGCTATCGACCTCCAGCGCCAGCAGCAGCGACCCCGCCATTGCCAGCCTTCGGTTCCGCTTCGCTCCACCTACGCCCGGCAATGGCGGCGGAGGCGACAATGCACTAACTATCTACCCGGACCACCCGGTGGGGGCTGCTCAGTCGAGCGGTCGATGTCCAACTTGGGCCGCCATCATCTCGGACTGCCGATAAAGCGGCAGGTGATGTTCGAACTTCGAGACGACGACATGCGCTAGCGTTGCGAATGTCGCCTTTCCGCGTGCGACTGCCTTCACCGGGGCAGCTGCCTGGACGATCTTCTCACACGTCCGGCAGCTATATTTCGGTCGGACGTTCCGCACCACGCGCCAGTGCACCGGCAGGACGTCGAGCATTTCATGGGCGTCCTGCCCGAGACGGCGTAGCGCACCGCCGCAGTCCGGGCATGTGCAGGCGCCGGAGGCGGGTTCGTGGACGACTTCCGCGCGTGGCAGGTGGTCGGGCAACGCGCGGCTGGTGCTGGCCGCACGGGCGTGTCTGACAAGGTCGCGCCGATCTCCGGGACTGCGCTCTCGGTTTCCAGTTCCTCTAGCGCGAGTTCGAGTTGGGCGATCTCGCGCGTTAGCTTCTCGGAGGATGCGCCGAACTGCATCCGCCGCAGACGGGCGATCTGTCCACGCAGTGTCTCGATGAGCAGGTCGCGGGCGGCAAGTGCCGCATTGGCCCGGGCGAGCGAGGCCTCCAGCACGGCAATCCGCGCCTCGGCATCAGATGGGGAAAGAGACTTGCGACACCTCGTTTCCATAGCAGTTCGCGCATCCTCACACGAGCAAAAATGGCGGAAAAGCTCTGTTTTTAACCTGCCAATGTTAGTTACCAAGTCCCTCGGGACGACGCCAATCTATGCCCTCCGGAAGCATCGACACCTGCGCCGATGTCAGCGCCACTGTGCCGGTCGCGGTCACCGGCCAGACGAACGCCCGCGGTCCATCCGCTTCGAAAACAGGCAGAGTCCCTGACCGTCGGACCACAGCAATTTGATCAGGTCGCCGCGCTTGCCGCGGAACGCTAACAGCGCACCGGAATGTGGTTTCTCCCGAAGAACCTGCTGCACCAATACCGCCAAGCCATCGAAGCCCTTGCGCATGTCGGTGACGCCGCATGCCAGGAATATCCGCGTCGATGTCGGCTGCGGGATCATCGCGCCAGCACGCCGATCACGCGCGACAGCGCCTCGGCGTCGACAGCGCCGTCGACGGTCAGTCGTACACCCGAAGGCAGCTCGATGCCGATCTGCCCCGCGGTCCGGGCGTCCGCTGCCGCCTCGACGGGCGGCGCCGGCAGCATCACGGGCGGCTCGCTGATCCGGACTTCGGCAAATGCGGTCTGAGGCCGGGCCGGCACTCCGCTCAGTGCACCCGACATAGCTTGACGCCGCCAGGTGTAGATCGCGCCGCTGCCGACCTCGTGACGCTCGACCGCCGCCCGGACCGACCCATCCGGGCCAAACGCATCGCGTGGGATCGCCAGCTTCTGCTCGACCGTCCAGCGGCGTCGACCCGACACCCGACCGACAATCTCGATACGACCGCTCATATCACCAGTCGTATGACTACTCGTTAAATCTGCGACTGGTTCGATAGTCTCGTCTGACATCACGGCCCCGTTCAAAGAGCCGCTATCAACCCGTCGAGCGCTCGCCTTGCAAGGCGGCCTTCAGACCGCGCTTACCAAGAAGAGATAAACATCGCCCCCGAAGCATGGTTCAACATACGGCTTGTCTCTGAATGAATTTGAATTTCGGGAGATTGTCCACTGCCTGCGAAAGTGCGCGACTGACCGAGTTCTCGCCGAGGAGGCTGGAATCGATGTGGAGGAGGTTCATACACAATGCCCTTGATGGATGTCGATGTCGCCGCGTTGTTCGAACTGCTAGATGATTGGCGCCATTGGTGGCAAGGAGATGCGGCACGGATGGCGCGCTTGAGCATCGTGAGCCACGCCTCATCTCATATCGGGCAGCCGGCCGCCGCGGCTGGATCGGGAGCGCCTACATTCGATCTGCCTACTATGGGATGAACATCGATGATCCAGCTTCACTATCTCGAACGCTCGCGAGCGATCCGCATCCTCTGGCTGCTGGACGAACTCTGCACGGACTTCGAACTGATACAGTATCAACGCGACGCGAACCACCGCGCGCCCGCGTCACTCAAGGCGGTGCACCCGCTCGGGAAGTCGCCGGTGATCGTCGATGGTGATCTCGTGCTGGCGGAATCGAGTGCCATCCTGCGTTATATCGACGCCCGTTACGGCGGGAACCGCTTCTCGCCGCCGAGCGACAGCGATGCCGCTGCGGTCCACGACGAGTGGCTGGACTATGTCGAAGGGTCGGCTGCGTTCCCGATCATGCTGACGCTGATCGGCGGCATGACGGGCGGCCTTTCGGAGAAGATGGATGCCTTTGTCGCACCGGGGCGGGACGCGACGCTGCGGTATATCGCAGCCGGAGTGGGTAAGGGCCCCTTCCTCATGGGCGAGCAGCTGACATTGGCCGACATGCAGATGTTCTATCTGCTGCAGGTCGCGGATCGTGCCAAGCTCCTTGCCGACTATCCAGCGCTGACGACTTACCTGGCGCGGCTGACGGAGCAGCCTGGCCTCAAGCGGGCGATAGAACGCGCAGGGGAAACTGGGGCCTGAGCGTAGGTTCGCGTTTTTACTTTTCTCCGCAAAGTCACTGCAATTGCGTTCGCAAACAAACACGGCGCTATCGTCGATGGTGGCTGACCAGACCTCCAGATCTGGTAACCGACGATCAGTGCCGACATCGCATTGTGCAATCTCGTTGACGGGCCAGCCCGATAGTCGAAGGATCAGAGCGTGTTCATCGAACTTGTACTGGCGACGTTGATGGTATCGCTGACAGTGGCGATCCACGGCGCGGGGCTGCACGTCCTTGCCAAGCTGCTCCGGATAGAGGCCCGCGAGGAGGCACAGGAGCGCATAAGTGCCCTGTCATTGCGCGGCTTCACGATCACATTATTAGCCATCCTGGGCCTTTTTGCACTGCACGGGGTAGAAATCTGGACATATGCTTTCCTCTATATTTGGCTCGGAGCGTCGAAGGATTGCGCGAGGCCGTCTACTTCTCGACCATTACATACGGAGCGATCGGGTACAGCGATGCCGTCATGGCGGAACGGTGGCGGCTGGTGTCGGCGATCGAGGGAATAAACGGTATCATCTTGCTCGGCTGGTCGACCGCCTTCTTCATCACCGTAGTTACCCGGTTGCGGCGAATCTGAGTGAGCCTGGCGACAGTGCGGCCTCACTTCAGCGGTAGTTTGGCGCCGCTGGCTATCAAGCCAATGACGCCTCGTGCGATGGCGGCGCTTCCTGCGAGGCAAGGATTCTTACGGCAACATATCCCCTTCCCGGCGCGGTTTCATTGGGCCGTACCGTCGCCCAACCGAGGTCGTCGCAAATCGCTCCACGAACCGCGATGTCATGCTCGCCTATGCCGCCGGTGAAGACGATCATGTCCGCGCCGCCGAGCGAGGCCATCATCGCCGCGATCTGCTTGCTGACGGAGCGGCAGAAGATGCGGATGGCGAGGTGCGCGTCGGGGTTGGTCGGGGCGGCGGCGTGGAGTTTTCGCAGGTCGCCGGACAGGTCCGAGATGCCGAGCAACCCTGATTGCCGATCGACCAGATCTTCGAGTTGGCCCGCATCCATGCCGCGCTCGCGCAGCAGATAGAGCAGCAGCCCTGGATCGAGGTCGCCGGCGCGCGATGCCATGACGATGCCGCCGGACGGGGTTAGGCCCATGCTGGTGTCGACCGATCTGCCGCTGCGCACCGCTGTCACACTGGCGCCGCTGCCGAGATGGGCGATGATCAGCCGTTCGGGTAGCGGGGTGTCGAGTTGATGCAGGATCGACTGGCACGACAGTCCGTGAAAGCCGTAGCGACGGACACCGTCCGCGCGCAACGCCTTGGGAACCGGCAAGATCGCTGCGACGTCGGGCAAGCCGGCGTGGAAGCCGGTATCGAAGCAGGCGATCTGCGGGATATCGGGGTAGCGGGCTTGCGCCGCGTGGATGAGCAACAGCGCGGCTGGAGCATGCAGCGGCGCGAACGCCGTTGCCCGTTCCAGCCGCGCGATCACGTCGGCGTCGATCAAGACCGGATCGCACAGGTCGGGGCCGCCGTGGACGATCCGGTGTCCGATCGCGTCGGGTCGTGCCGCCCCACCTGACACGGCCTCAGCCAGTACGGCGTCGATCCGGTCGAACATGTCGGCGGGGACGGTACCCTCCACCTCCCCGGACGCGATCTCTTCGACCGCGCCCGCGTTCTCGCCTCCGCTCCCGCCGTACAAGCCGAACTTGAGCGACGACGACCCTTCGTTGAGCGTGAGGACGCGGAGCGGCGTACCGCTCACCGGCGCCACTGCCAGTCGCGCACCTCCGGCAGATCGTCGCCCTGTTCATAGACGTACAGCTTGTGCCGCTCGATCAAGCTCCAGTAGCGGGCGGTTTCCGCCGCGACCCTGTCGGCGAGCCTCGGGATGCGCTGGATCGCATCGAGCGCCAGCCGGTACCGATCGAGATCGTTCAGCACGACCATGTCGAACGGCGTCGTCGTCGTCCCCTCGTCCTTGTAGCCGCGGACGTGGATGTTCTGATGGTTGGTGCGGCGGTAGGTGAGCTTGTGGATCAACGCGGGATAGCCGTGAAACGCGAAGATCACCGGCTTGTCTGTCGTGAACAGCGCATCGAACGCGCGCTCGTCAAGCCCGTGCGGATGCTCCGACTGCGGCTGTAGCACCATGAGGTCGACGACGTTGACCACCCGGATGCGGATATCGGGGACGTATTCGCGCAGCAGCATCACCGCCGCCATCGTCTCCAGCGTCGGCACGTCGCCTGCACACGCCATCACGACATCGGGTTCGCTCCCACCCTCATCCTCGGCGTCGCTCGCCCATTGCCAGATTCCCGCGCCCGCGGTGCAGTGGCGCACCGCTTCGTCGATATCCAGCCACTGCGCCTCGGGCTGCTTGCCGGCGACGATCACGTTCACGTAATTGCGGCTGCGCAGGCAGTGATCGGCCACCGACAACAGGCAGTTCGCGTCGGGCGGCAGGTAGATCCGCACCACGTCCGCCTTCTTGCTGGCGACATGATCGAGGAAGCCGGGATCCTGGTGCGACAGGCCGTTATGGTCTTGCCGCCAGACATGCGAGGTCAGCAGATAGTTGAGTGACGCGATCGGCCTGCGCCACGGGATCGCGCGCGTCACCTTCAGCCATTTCGCATGCTGGTTGAACATCGAATCGACGATGTGGACGAACGCTTCGTAGCACGAGAACAGCCCGTGGCGGCCGGTGAGCAGGTACCCCTCGAGCCAGCCTGGCACAGATGCTCGCTCAGCACCTCCATGACGCGACCGTCGCGGCTGAGGTCGGTGTCGTTCGGCTCGGTCTCGGCCATCCACGCCTTGCCCGTCACCTCATACACCGCCTGGAGGCGGTTCGACGCGGTCTCGTCGGGGCCGAACAGGCGGAAATTGGCGGTGTCGGCGTTGAACGCCATCACGTCGCGCAGATAGCCGCCCAGCACCGCGGTCGCCGCTGCCTTCACTTCGCCCGGACCGGACTGCGCGACGGCATGGTTGTGGAAATCTGGCAGCGACAGCGGCGTCATCAGTTCGCCGCCGTTGGCGTGCGGGTTCGATCCCATTCGCCGGTGGCCGGTCGGTGCGAGCGAAGCATAATCGTCGCGGAACTTGCCGTTTTCGTCGAACAGTTCGGCCGGGCGATAGCTCAGCATCCATTGTTCGAGCTGGCGCAGATGCTCGGGATCCTTGAAGTCCGCGATCGGCACCTGGTGTGCGCGCCATGTCCCCTCGACCGGCTTGCCGTCGACGAATTTGGGACCGGTCCAGCCCTTCGGCGTCTTCATCACGATCATCGGCCAGCGCGGACGCGGGGCCCCGTTCTCGTCGCCGTCGTTGCCGGATCTTGCTTCGACCTGAATCGCCTTGATCCTGTCGAGCACTGTATCGAGCGTCGCGGCAAGCAGTTGATGCACTTCGGCCGGATCATCGCCTTCGACGAAATGCGGCTCATAGCCATAGCCGTGCATGAGGTCGGTCAGCTCGCTCCGGCCGATCCGCGCCAGCACGGTCGGGTTGGCGATCTTGAAGCCGTTGAGATGCAGGATCGGCAGAACTGCGCCGTCGCGTGCCGGGTTCACGAACTTGTTGCTGTGCCAACTCGCCGCCAGCGCACCGGTCTCAGCCTCGCCGTCGCCGACCACGCACGCGACGATCAGGTCGGGATTGTCGAACGCCGCGCCATACGCATGAGCGAGCGAATAGCCGAGCTCGCCGCCCTCGTGGATCGACCCGGGCGTTTCGGGCGCAACGTGGCTGGGGATGCCGCCGGGCCAGGAGAATTGCCGGAAGAGCCGGTCCATCCCGCCGCGGCTGCGCTCTACGCCGGGGTAACGCTCCGTATAGGAGCCCTCCAGATACGTGTTCGCGACCAGCCCGGGTCCGCCATGCCCAGGACCGATGATCGCGATCATATCGAGATCATGTGCGACGATCAGCCGATTGAGGTGGACGTAGAGCAGGTTGAGGCCGGGCGTGGTGCCCCAATGACCGAGCAGCCGGGACTTGACGTGCCCGATTGTGAGCGGCTCCTCGAGCAGCGGGTTGGCGCGGAGATAGATCTGCCCGACCGAGAGATAGTTGGCCGCCCGCCAATAGCCGTCCATCCGGCGCAGCATGTCCGCCGACAGGGGACCTTCGCCGGGCGTGGTCGTAACAGTCGGTTCGGCGCGCCTTTTCACAGCATCCGTCATGTCGAGGTAACTCCGAGATTGTCCAAGCGCCATGGCCGGCCTGGCTCCAATTTATAGCAGAAAATGCAGGCCGGTTGCGCCGTCTGACCTGCGCTCATCCTTTCAGAACGCCGCTTCGCCGACTTTATCCATCGGGTTCCACCGTTAAGGCGCGTCGTGCTCGCGAGAGACCTTGTCCAAGGCTGGTGGCGGTGCCTGCGCGCGTGGTTCGGTATGGAGGACAGCGCACCAGCTACGCCATCGCACCGAGAGTTGCACGGAAGCGCCCGAGCGCGACGGTGAAGAAGATCGCGCCAATCACGCCGATCTCGAGAAACTGCGGCCACACCACGTCGAGGCCGGCGCCGCGGTAGAGGATTGCCTGCGACATCTTCACGAAATGTGTGGTGGGCGCCGCCTGCATCACGATCCGCACGAACTCGGGCATGCTCTCCTGCGGGGTCATGCCGCCGGACAGCATCTGGAGCGGCAGCAGCACCAGCATCAGCAGCAGCCCGAACTGCGGCATCGAGCGTGCGATCGTGCCCATGAAGATGCCCATAGACGTGGTCGCAAACAGGTGAAGGGCCGCGCCCGCCAGGAACAGGCCGATCGAGCCCTCGATGGGGACCTTGAGCACGCCCTGCACCACTACCGACAGCGCGAATGCGCAAGCGACGAGCACGACCAGGCCCATCGACCAGACCTTGCTCGCCATGATCTCGAACGGGGTGACGGGCATCACCAGCAGATGCTCGATCGTGCCATGCTCGCGCTCACGGATCAGCGCGGCGCCAGTCAGCACGATCGACAGCATAGTGACGTTGTTGATGATCTCCATCACCGCGCCGAACCAGCTTTGCGCGAGCGTCGGGTTGAAACGCGCGCGCACATCGAGGTCGACCGGCGCCACGCTCGCCTTGCGGACATGGGCGACGAACTCGTTCACCTCGCCGTTTACGATCTGCTGGATATAACCTCCGCCGGTGAACGCCTGACTCATCCGCGTTGCGTCGATGTTGAGCTGGATAGTGGGCGTGCGGCCGGCGAGCAGATCACGCTGGAGATTCGGGGGGATATCGAGCGCGAAGGTATCTTGCCCATTGTCCATGCGCCGGTCGACCTCGGCTGAAGTCACGAGGCTCGGGCGCGTGAAGTGCGGCGGATAAAAAGCACTCGTGATGCGGTTCGAAAGCGGCGACTGGTCCTCGTCAACGATGGCGATCGGTGCCTTGTAAAGGGTCTCGGGCATGCCGGTCGCCGCGGTGTAGATGCCAAGCGAGAAGGCGTAGAGGATCAGCACCAGCATCATCGGATCGCGCAACAGGCTGCGCAGTTCCTTCACGCCGAGCCGGAAGACGTTGGACCCGCGCATCCTCAGCCCTCCTGTTTCTTGAGGAAGGTGGCAGAGATGGCGATCACCACCGGAAAGCTGATTGCCAGTGCGATCAGATCCGCTTGCAGATCGAAAAAGCCCAGCCCCTTTGAAAAGACGCCGCGGCTGATGGTCACGAAGTAGGTGGCGGGGAAGATGTGCCCAATCAACGCGCCAACACCCTCTAGCGAGGAGACCGGGTTGATAAGTCCTGAGAATTGCACGGCTGGCAGGATGGTGCCGATGGCCGTCGCGAAGAGGGCGGCGATCTGGCTGCGCATGAACACCGAGAAGAGCAGTCCGATCGCGTCGAGCAGAGAGTATAGAACAGCGCTGCCAGCACGAAGGTCGGGAAACTGCCGGTCATCGGCACGCGGAACACGAACAACGCGAGCAGGGTCAGCGTCACGAAGTTGAACATGGCAAGCACGGCATAGGGAAGCTGTTTGCCGAGCAGGAACTCGATTCGCGTGACCGGCGTCACATACAGGTTCAGGATCGAACCCAGTTCCTTCTCGCGCACGACGCTCAGCGCCGTCAGCATTGCCGGAATCAGCAGCAGCAGGATCGGGATCACGGCGGGCGCGATCGCCACTAAGCTTTTCACGTCGGGATTGTAGCGGTAGCGCGTCTCGATGTTGACCAGGCCGGTCGCAGCGCGGGTCCCGAGTTCCTGCGCCGCCATCTCGATCAGCCACTGGGCATGCATCCCCTGAACATAGCCCTGCACAGTCTCTGCCCGGCTCGGCATGGCGCCGTCGATCCACATGCCAACCGACACGGCATCGCCCCGCCGGATATCGCGCGCGAAGCCCGGCGGGATCTCGATCGCGACGCTCAGCTCACCGCTGCGCATCCGCCGGTCCATGTCGGCATAGTCGGTGATCGACGGCCGTTCGGTGAAGTAGCGCGAGCCCGCAAGGTTCAGGACGTAGTTCTGGCTGGTGGTGCTGTTGTCCCGGTCGAGGACCGCGAACGGCAGATTCTCGACATCCATGCTGATGCCGTACCCCATGATGAACATCAGGATGACGCTGCCGAGCAGTGCCATTACCAGCCGGATCGAGTCGCGCCTGAGCTCCAGCGCTTCGCGCCGGCTGTAGCTTAACATGCGTCGCGGGCTGAAGACGCGCAGACGCGCTGCGGCACGCCCCGACGGTCCTGTGGCATCGCCGACGCCAGCCTGCGTCGCGGGAGTTGAAGAACGCTCGCCAGCAGGCCGATCCTCGCCGGAGGCTTCCTCCAGATAGGCGATAAAGGCCTCCTCGAGGCTTGCTGCACCGCGGGTCTCGACGATGGCCTTAGGCGTGTCGCTCACCAGCACCCGCCCGGCATGCATCAGCGAGATGCGGTCGCATCGGGCAGCCTCGTTCATGAAGTGGGTGGAGATGAAGATCGTTACCTGGTCCTTGCGCGAGAGGTCGATCATCATCTGCCAGAAATTGTCGCGCGCGATCGGATCGACGCCGGAGGTCGGCTCGTCGAGGATCAGCATTTCGGGCTTGTGGATCATCGCCACAGCGAGGCTCAGCCGCTGCCGTTGTCCCAGCGGCACGCTGTCCGGCAGCGCGTCCATGATCTCGGCCAGACCGAAGCGTTGGCTCATCTCCTGGACGCGAGACGGGATCTCGGCCGCGGACACGTGAAAGAGCTGGGCATGCAGCACGAGGTTCTGCCGCACCGTCAGCTCGGAATAGAGCGAGAATGCCTGGCTCATATAGCCGACGCGTCGGCGGGTATCGATATCGTCTGCTTCCACGGGGCGGCCGAACAGCCACGCCTCGCCCTCAGTCGCTGGAAGCAGCCCGGTCAGCATCTTCATCGTTGTCGATTTGCCGCAGCCGTTCGACCCCAGAAACCCGAAGATCTCGCCGCGCTCGATGCGAAAATCGAACATGGTCGACGGCCGTAAAGTCGCCAAAGCGGCGGGTTAGGCCCTTAGCCTCGATCGCGACATTGTCCCCTGTGTCGACGCGTGGCGGGATCTCTACCGGCTTGTGCCCGGCGCGCGCGGCTTCCGGCAACAGCGCAATGAACGCCTCCTCCAGCGTGAGCGTACCAGTGCGCCGGTAGAGTTCCTCGGCAGTGCCGGTCGCGAGAATCTTGCCGGCGTTCATCGCCACCAGCCAGTCGAACCGTGCCGCCTCGTCCATGTAGGCGGTCGCGACCAACACACTCATCGCCGGCCGGTCGGCGCGGATGCGGTCGATCAAGTCCCAAAACTGCGCCCGGGATAGCGGATCAACGCCGGTGGTGGGTTCATCAAGCAGCAACAGGTCGGGATCGTGGATTAGCGCGCAGCACAGGCCGAGCTTTTGCTTCATGCCGCCCGACAACTTGCCCGCCGGCCGATCCCGGAAAGACGCCAGCCCGGTGCTTTCGGTGAGGTCGGTGATCCGCCGCTGGCGCTCGGCGGCATCCTGGCCGAACAGCCTGCCGAAGAAATCGAGATTTTCGAACACCGAAAGGGTGGGATAAAGATTCTTGCCCAGGCCTTGCGGCATATAGGCGATCCGGGGACAGACCGCCTCACGGTGCCGCCGGTCGGCCATGTCGCCGCCCAGTACCTCGATCGTGCCGGCCTGGATCCGGTGTGCGCCCGCGACCAGCGAGAACAGGCTCGACTTGCCGACGCCGTCCGGCCCGATCAGCCCCGTCATCCGGCCGACCGGGAGCTCGAGGCTTACGCCGTCGAGCGCCAGCGTCTTGCCATAGCGGAGCACGACGTCAGCTACCCGCGCGGCCGGTCCGCCAGGCACGAGCGGGGCGGTACTCATTGTGTGACCTTGACCTTGAGATTGTCTGGCCACGGTGCGTTCGCGTCGATCCGGATATATGCCAGGCCGGGGAGCCCGGTCTTCACCTGCCTGATGTGCCGCTGGAGCAGGGCGGGGTCGATCCTGGCTTTCACCCGGAACATCAGCTTCTGGCGCTCGCTCTCGGTTTCCACCGTCTTGGGCGTGAACTGCGCGACGTCCGCCACGAACGAGACCTTGGCCGGGATCACGAAATTCGACGCAGCGTCGAGGACGATACGGACATCCGATCCAAGGCCAACGCGGCCCGCTACCGTCTCGGGCAAGAAGAAGGTCATTGAGACATCGGACAGGTTCACGAGGTTCAGCACCTTGCCGCCACCCGCCACGACCTCACCGGGCTGGACGACGCGGTACTGGACGCGGCCCGCCACCGGCGCACGCAACGAGTTGTCGGCAAGATCGGCATCCAGCCGCTGGATCGTGGCGCGCACCGCGTCGACGTTGGCGCGGGCGCCGATCACCTGGCTGCGAGCGGTTTTCACCGCCGTGCTGGCGGCGGCAAGCTGCGCGCGCGCGGCGCCAACCGTCGCACGGGCACTCTCCACCTGCGCCTCGTCGTCGTCGCGCTCCTGCACCGGGGTCGCGCCCTCGCGCGCAGCGTTTCGGACCGCTGGAGGCGTTTGTGTGCTGCGTTAAGTTCGGCCAGCCGCTGCTGGACGACCGCCGCGGCCGCGGCGCGGTCGCTTTCGCGTTGCGCAATGGTGTTACTGGCGATGTCGATGCCGTTGGCGGCTTGGGCGAGTTGGGCCACTGCCTGCGCGCGCTCGGCACGGAGCGGTGCGACGTCCATATGGGCAACGACCTGACCCGCCTTCACGAAATCGCCCTCCCCCACCAGGATGTCCGCAATCCGTCCCGGCGACTTGGCCGATACGTCCACCTCCACGGCCTCGATGCGGCCATTGCCGCTGACGATGCCCTCGGGAAGGCCCTTCGGCTTCAGCAAGCGCCAGCCAATAAAGGCTACGACCGCGATCGCCACGATCACCGCAATGCGGACTAGCCATTTCTTCGTCATGTCGGTCATCGTGCCTGTCCGCCCCCGGGCTCGGGAGTCACATCCTGGGGAAAACCACCGCCGAGCGCGGCGTAGAGGCTGATGCCGCTCGCGATATAGCCCCGTCTGAGCATTACTAATGCCTGTTGAGTCGCGAACAGGTCGCGCTGCGCGTCAAGCACCTCGAGATAGGCCGACCGGCCACTGGTGTAGCGCAGGTCTGCGAGCCTTGCCCGCTCGGTCAATGCGGCCAGCGTGTGGCTGGTTGTCGCGATCTGAGCCTTCTGCCAACGACGCTGGGCAAGCGCATCGCCAACATCGCGAAACGCCGCCTGAATCGTCTGCTCGTACTCAGCGACGGCGATGTTGCGCCTCGCCTCGGCAAGGTCGAGGTTCGCGCGGTTTCGTCCGGCGTTGAAGATGGGCAGCGAGAGTGTCGGCTGGAAGCTCCACGCGCCTTGCCCACCGTCGAACAAGCGGCTCAGCGCGCTGCTGGCGGTGCCGCCCGCCGCAGTCAGGCTGATATTCGGGAAGAAGGCGGCGCGGGCCGCTCCGATGTCGGCGTGCGCGGCAACGAGTTGATGCTCCGAGGCCAGAATATCCGGCCGGTTGATCAGCAGATCGGAGGGCAGCCCGGCAGGGATCGCGCGGTCGGCGTCGGCCTCGGCAAGGGTGAGCGTGCCCGATCCCAACGTCATCGAACGCCCCACCAGCAGGGTGATGGCATTGAGGCTCTGCTCGCGCTGCTGTTGCAGCGCCTGCTCTTCGGTCTCGGCCTGCGTCAGCAGCGCCTCGCTTTGCGTCATGTCGAGCTTCGAGCCGGAGCCGACCTCGTAACGGCGCCGAGCGATGCGGAAAGATTCCTTCCGGCTGGCGATCGTCTGGTGGGCCAGCGCGGTCCGCTCGTCCAACTCGCGGACCGCGAGATAGCTGATCGCTACCTGCGCGACGAGACTGGTCGCAACCGCCCGCTGCGCTTCGCGCGTGGCCAGGAAGCTCTGGCGCGCGGCCTCCTTCATGTTACGCAGCCGCCCCCAGAAGTCGATTTCCCAGGCAGCGCTCAGTGCGACCTGATATTGTCCGGCTTCGCTCGAGCGGCCGGTGACGCTCAGGTCGCCCGGCGTGCGGGCATAGGTGCCTGTCGCGATGCCGTCGAGAGTGGGATAGAGCTGCGATCCCTGGATCCGGTAGGCGGCCCGCGCTGCTTCGATGCGGGCGGTGGCGACGCGCAGATCGCGATTGTCGGCGAGCGCCTGCTCGATGAGCGCGACGAGCTGGGGATCGACCGCGAAGACCTCACGCCAGCCAAGACGGATGATCGGAGGCGAGACGTTTGCGGTGCCGGGATAAGCGGCGGCGATGGGTGCGGGCGGCCGCTGGTATGCTGGTGCAAAGGAGCAGCCCGTCACCAGAGATACGCCGAGCATCCCCAGCATCCGCCGCTTTCCGGGGCGCGACGTCGCGCAGAACTGGCGAAAGTGCGGATACATACTGCTCATCGGACAACCTCCGACGCTGACGGTCTCATGCGCAGGATATGAAGATCGCGTGAGCAACTGCCGCCCTCCTTACCGTACAAGGGCAATACCCACCCGCACGCGTGTCATGCGGCGGTCGTAATCGAGCAGGTTCTCGCCGTAGCCGGTAAAGGCCTGGCCAAAAAGATAAGCGTTCAGGTCGCTGCCGACGATCCGGTCGACGGGGTAGGAGAGATTGCCGTCAAGTGACCCCTTGCCAGTACCAAAGTTCGTCCGGCCCCCAACACTGAGCTTCAGGCCTTCTTCCTCGCCGATCTGCGCGAAAAACCCGCTGTTCCCGCGATAGCGCTTGACGTCGGGATTGTCGCTCAGGCTACCCGCATACACCCAGAAACGCGGGCCGGCGGTCAGCGAATAGCGCCCGAGCGGCACCGTCAGCTGCGGCTGCACGTAGACCGTGTTCAGGCTGCGCGACCCATCGCCCGAGCGGCCGTTCGATTCGTGCCGAAAGCCCGCTTGGCCGCCCAGCACGATATTGCCCTTGAGTGGCACGGTCGGCGCCAGGTAGAACAGCTCGGGCATGAAATCGATGTTACGGAAGGGAGAGGACCCGGCGCCCAGATCCCAGAACATGCGCTGGGTGTAGGCGAAGTAGATGCCCTGAGCCCAGGACGTGCGTCCGGCGGTCCCCGCCGGTGCACCGAACACCTGGTATTTGAAGCTGATCTGGAGCCGCGCATCGCTGTCGGTCCCAGGGCCGTAAACCGCATAGAGGGGCTCATAAGCCGACAGGTTGGCAAGGAATTGGTTGGAGCCGGCTACCGTCGGTGCAGCGGTCGCCATAACACGAGCAGGATCAGTAGCAGCAACCTCGGTCGGCTCAGCCGCTGCAAGCGTGGGTCGATCCTCGATCATGGTGATCCGCCGAGCACCCCACCCCGGCACTTCCAACAGCGCGCCCGCGAGCGGAGCTGGGCCACCGGGCACCTCCAGCCGGTAGCGGGCGGTGCCAAAACCCCCTGCGGCGATCGTCAAGGACGCGGCCGATCCAGGCGCGCGCTCGGCCCGCAACGAAAGGTCTCCACTCGGCCGAGAGAGTCTAGCCGTTACTGCATCCGGCAGATCCATGGGCTCATTCTGATTGCTCGTATTGAACACGAGCAGCTCAATCAGGAGATCGCGGCGATCCCCCACCGACGTGACCGCGCTGATCACCACCTCCGGTGCCGCGGATGCGGCAGGCGCGGGATTGGCGAGGATCAGGAGGGAAACGAAAATCAAGGGCATGGGCGCGGAAGCTCACCAGAAAACACCGGAAAGCTTGCGCGCTCACGTGCAAGCTTATCCTTGGTTATGATACTGTAGGTCTCGGTTAACACAGGCGGATGCTGCATTGCAACAAGGGACGCAAGCGGTCATCCATCGCAGCGCGGTGGTCCGCACGCGAAGTGCGAGCAGGTGTGTGCTCACTCGAAATTCCCGGCTGGTGGGTTACCGACGGACAGCCGCGCCTGCCGGCACTCCCAGCATCAGTCGTTATCGGTCGGTTACACGGTCATAAGGGTGAAGGAGGGGCATCGCGAAGATGCGCCATTTCGACTACGAACACCCAGGCCCGATCGGCCAGCTCGCGTCGTCGTTCCGGAACCCGCGCATAAAGGGCACCACTCAGCATCGACGCCAGCAGGAGTACGTCGGACGGCAGGAGGTCGCTACGGCACGTGCCATTCGCCACCGCCTGCTCAACCGGCTTTTCGAAGACGCGCACGAAACGCCACAACACTGTCAGGAACTCCGGACTGTCGTGATCGATCGCCTGCCAGTATTCGATCAACGGGGCATGGAAGATGATGCGATCTGCTATGAAGCGTAGCAGGCGAGCCAAGGCGACCACATCACCCTCCAGGCGCGCGCCTCGCCTTCGATCTCGTCCAGACCGCGATCGAGCAGCGCCATGATGAGGGACCGCCGGTCAACGAAGTTGCGGAACAGCGTTGCACGGCCCACCCCGGCACGCTCAGCAATTGCGTCCAACGGCGCATTGATACCCAGCTCGAGGAAAACCGCTTCGCCGGCCTCGAGGAGCTTGGCGCGGTTCTGGACGGCATCTAGGCGGCGTTGGGGCATGGCATGCAAAACCGCAGAATGACCCTGGTGTCAAATGGGGGCGCCCGGCGTCAAGCTTCCGAGCCGCTTCCGAACAGCCATTCGAGGTGTCCACGATGTAATGAAGTGGTCCTGCCTGCGTTGGGCGTCCGCTCGAATACGTTGGTGACATTCTCCAGCGCTGTGCTGGTGGCGCTGCGCCCGCCGCCGAGCGACCACAACGCAGTTTTCTATACCTCGCCTGTGCTGCGTAAGGCCAATGCTTAGTGGCCGCGTGCCGCCGGTTTCCGTCGCGGTAGCATGCCCTCGCCCCGTGCGCTAACCGGAGGGCTAGCCGCGCAGGCGGTGCCGTCGCGGGTTGCCCGCGACAGCGGAGCGGGACCGGTTGGCGACCCAGGGATAACGCTGGGCCATCTCCTCGTCATAACCCAGATTGAAGACGGTTACGCTCTTCTTCGGGCGCTTGGCGCGGCTGTAGAGCGTGCCGAACAGGCGGTCCCAGACGAAGTTGGTGATGCCAAAATTGCCGTGCTCGTCGTGAAAGTGATGCTCCATATGGCGTTTCTTCAACGTCGCCAGCCAGCGGTTGCGGGGTTTCTAGCCAAGATGCTGTACGCAGTGCGCAAACTCGTAAAAGCAGGTGCACAGCAGCCCCGTCGCGAACCCCGCCAAGGCTCCACCCGTCCCGCCGATCAGCCATCCCGGCAGCGCCGCCACCACCAGCAGAGTCGGCAGCGTCGTATGGAGGGCCCCGAACAGGATCTCCAACCGGTCCGGATCGATGTGATGGTCGTAATGGATGCGTTTCCACATGCCGGCCAGGACGGGCACTTTGAACATCCAGCGGCTGTGCAGTACCCAGCGATGCAATACGTACCAGACGAGCGGGTACGCGACCATGACAAGGAGGGCGCTCGCAAGCGTCGGTGCAAGTGGGGCTGGCCAGCGGGCCGAAGCGACTAAGCTGAGCCCCGCCAGCGCCAGATAGACGACAACGGCGTAGTGCGAGAAATAGGCCACCACCAGCTCGCGCAGGCCCATGCGGCCGAGATGATGGGTGCGTTCCCAGAACCGTGGAGCATTCGACAGCTGCGTCATTCGCCTTCTTTCGTCCTGTTCAACGGCTGCGTGCCTGCCACAACCTCCGCCAGAACGGTTTGATCACCGTCAAAGAGTGGGTTTCAGCTGAACCGGCCGGATGATGCCGAACGTGCCTGCACAAGCCCATACACGCCTCAGCGCTGCGTCAACATCCGCGACACCCCTTTGCGCAACGGCGACATGTGTCCCGCCGCCCGCAACAAGACCGGTCTTGCGAGACGCGCCGGCAGATCGTCGTCGGTATATGCCCGCACGATAAATCCCGTCGTGGCGAACAGGGGGGCTGCGGCCAGCCGGTGCCCGGCCTCATAGCGAAGCAGGAGCGAGGGTGCGCCGATGTCGCGACCTTGCGCAGCTGCGCGTGCAACCAGGCCGGCGAGCGAGACGCGCTGCGCAACCCCAGGTTGAAGCCGTGTGCGGTCACCGGATGCATGCCCACGGCCGCATCGCCGATCAATGCCGCGCGAGTGGCCGCGAAATGCTCGCTCCATGTTGTGGCAAGCGGATAGACATGAGGTCGGCCCATCATCGCATCGTGCCCAATCGCTCACCGGACCGCCGCGTCAGCTCGTCGGAGAGAGCAGCGGGACTGCGCGCCGCCAGCCGCGCGATCATATCCTCGGCCAACGTCAGGATAACAGACGATCGTCGCCCCGTCAGAGGGAGGAGCGCGATCGTCTGGCCGTGCCCGAACCACTCGGTGGCGACGCCGTTATGGTCCCGATCATGCTCGACCTCAGCCAGCAGCATCGATCGACCGGGCCGGTTCACCCGCGCCGCGATCCCTAGCCGCGCTCGAACGTCGGAAAAGCGGGAGTCGGCAGCCGCCAACAAGCGCCCCCGCAGGATGCGGCCATCCTCGAGCGTCACTGACGCGCCTGCCCGCGCGGTGGAGATGGCGGCCATGCCCGGGCCCGCGAAAACCGTCAGTGCCGCCTGCCCGGCTGTCGCAGCAAACAGCGCGCGCCGAATATGGTGGTTTGCGACGAGCTTACCCAAATGGTCTTCGCGCAATCCTTCGGTGCCGAAGGGAAGCTCGAACGACGACGTGCCGTGGAGTACCGACGCGCTGCGCAGCGTCGATACAGCTTCGGGCGTGATCAAGTCCCATGCGCCCAATGCGCGCAAGGTATTGATAGACCGGTGCGTCAGGGCGATCTCGCGACCGTCGCAGGCCGGATCGGCAAGTGCTGCCCGCGACTGCCGTTCGACCAGCGCAATGCTGAGGCCGGTACCCGCCAGCGCGCGCGCAAAGGCCAGTCCTGCGGGTCCTGCGCCCACTACAATCAGATCATGTTCCATGACGCGTTCATAGGCGCCGTAAACGCGAGCGCTTTGACGGCGGTCAATGCCAGACGGCCGATGTTGCTGCACATCGTCGTCCTTGCGCTGTGGGCACTGAACGTAAGACAAGGAGCAGGCGAGGATGAACCTTCAATGGTCTGGCGGTACAGTCGTGCCGCTCACGAGCCAGTCGAACGAAATACCGGAAGACGATATCCTGCGTCTCGTCGACGATCATCGTCATCTCGGCGAGCTATGCGATCTACTCGAATGCTGTGCTGACGAATTACCGACGCTTCCCCCCGCCCCGGTGGTGGAGAAGATATGCGACGCCCTGGCGGGACTCTACGATCAAGGCGGCGTCACCGCGTCCCCTTATCCCGACGTCACATCGTTATATGATGCGGCGGACCCGCTGGCGGCCGTGCTGATCGAACACGTCCGCGCCCGCCACCTTGCCGATGCCACCCACGCTGAGGATCTGGTGGACGCGTTGCGCGGCAGCCTGAACATGGCGGAGCGACTGTCGCCCAACATGCTGGGCTATATGCTGCGTTGCTTCTTCGATGGCTGCCGACAGGCAATGGACTGCGAGGAACTTGCGATTCTGGCGTTGGCCCGTCACCGGCTGACGCAGGCAGCCCGATCGGTGCTGATCGACAGCCTGCGCGGGCGCGCAAGCCGTAGGTGCTTCGCGTCGACATGACAGAGCGGTTCAGGCCGCCTCAGCACGGGCGGCAAGCGCCGCGCGATCGCTGATCGTCACCGCGCGGGCTCCGGGCAAGGCGATGATGCCGTCCGCCTTCAATTTTGTCAGTTGGCGGCTCACCGTCTCGATCGTCATGCCAAGTACGTCTGCGATCTGCCCGCGCGTCAGCGGAAGATCGAACGTCATCGGCCCTTCAGCATTCGCCCGGCACCCTTTTTCGCCTGCGCGTACCGCCATGTCGATCAGATAGCCCGCTACCTTCTCCGCCGCTGACTTGCGCGCCAATACCAGAATACGTTCCCGCGCTTCGGTCAGAGAATCAAGCGTGCGTTGCAGCAGCAGCCGTTCCATACGCTGATGATCGTCGAGCACTCGCTCGAAGGCAGGACGCGGGAAAACGCATAGTTCAGCGTCGGTCAGCGCGACGATATCGAAGTCCGTTTCGCCGGCATAAGGCTTACCGAAGAAGTCTGCCGCGTACAGCAGGCCAACGATTTGCTCGCGACCATCTGTAGTCGTTGCAACCAGCTTCAACACGCCGTCTAGCAGATTGCCGCAGATCACAGCTTCATCCCCGGCCCAAGCCACGACCTGGCCACGCTTGACGTCGCGCCTCTGGCTAAGGGCGTTGAGCGCCCTGAGTTCAGAATTGTCGAGGCTGCCGCACAATGAGCGGTCACGAACCGCACAGTCAGCGCATAGGTCGGTCAGGGCCATGAGCGCACCATACTCGCGATATCCCGTCCTGTCGCCTGAGGCGATGAGCCGCGCCGAATTCGCTACCTGCCGGCATTTTCAAATGGCATTGCTGAACCGCGCGCCGTCTTCTACGCGATGAGCGTCGAGGGTCGCCGCGATTGCGCGCGCATAGGGCCGCGCCTCGTCTGCCAACTCCAGTCTCGTGTTGCGCCACCCGATCAACCCGACATTCTCAAACCGGCTCAGGCGGGAGCGAATGCCCCCCAGTTCCGGAACATCGGCCAGATCCGCTGCTCCGCGGCACAGGATCGCCTCGATCGCACGCCCGCGGACACGATCTTGAGCCGTTCGTCGTACGCCGCGTGTGGTCGCAAAGCGTGCCCCGCCGATCGCGGCGTGCCAGCGTCCGGTATTCTTTTCGTTCTGGAGCAGCCGGTCGGGAAACTGCCCGATCGCACTGCCTCCCAGGCCGAGGAGCACGTCAGCCTTGTCTTCGGTAAATCCCTGGAAGTTGCGGCGGAGCGTGCCATTTGCAGCAGCACGCGCCAGCGCATCTTGCG
The DNA here is from genome assembly GCF_000783375.1 of Sphingomonas sp. Ant20. Lineage (NCBI taxonomy): Bacteria > Pseudomonadati > Pseudomonadota > Alphaproteobacteria > Sphingomonadales > Sphingomonadaceae > Sphingomonas > Sphingomonas sp. Ant20. The sequence continues at coordinate 50,049 of NZ_JRVI01000008.1, read as the reverse complement.
GTCGGGCGAAATGATCAAAGCCAACGGGCTCGTAACCGGCCTCGCTCAGTCGGCAGTGCGCCAGCATCGCCTGACCGAACCGCGCTGCCGCGTCCGGGAGCGCCCTTGCATCGATGCGGCGCTGGCGCGGGATCAGGTTCGGGACATGCGCGTAGCCGAAAACGGCCAATCGGTCGGGCGCGAGGGTCAGGGCAGTATCAAGCGTGGCCTGGAGCGTAGCGTCATCCTGGCCCGGCAGTCCGTACATGAGATCGAAGTTGATCGACTCTACGCCTGCCGCGCGAAGGAGATCGGTAGTGCGACGGATATCCGCTTCAGGTTGAACGCGGCCGATGGCAGCCTGCAGTTTCGGATCGAACGTCTGCACGCCCAGGCTCGCGCGGGTCACACCTGTATCGGCCATCGCCGATGCCCAATCCGCCTCGAAGCCGCGCGGATCGAGTTCCACCGACAGCACTGCGTCTGCGCAGCGGAAGGCGGCGACAACATGATCGACCAACGCAACAAATGCCTTGGGAGACACGGCATTGGGGCTACCGCCGCCAAAGGCAATCCGCCCTACCCTACCCCGGCCGGCAAGCCTTCTCGCTACCGACGTGATCTCCTCGTGCAGCCGTACCAGATAAGCGTCGAGCCGCGCCGTCCGGTTTGCCGCCCCCGTGTTGCAGCCGCAGTACCAGCAGATCGCATGGCAATAGGGGATGTGCAGGTAAAGGGAGATCGGCTCATCGTCCGGAACTGCATCAAGTGCTGCAGCCATGTCGTCATGGCCGACTGTATCGTCGAACTCCGCGGCGGTGGGATAGCTGGTATAGCGCGGCACCGGCCGCGCCAGCAGGTCAGGATAGAAGGTCCACATGACCACCGCGATGCGCAAATGCCTCGACGGACTTTGACCGCCGTCAAACACACGTTTGTCCGCGGTCAAGGTCGGGCGATGGCACCGCGCCTATTGAGACGCCAAGTCGAAAACAAAGGAGATCGGCGATGAACACGTTCAGGGGCATTCGAGGATTGCTGGCGCTTGCGGCCGCAGGTACCGCGGCCCCGGCATTGGCGCAGACGGATGTACAGGCAGCCCCGGAGGCGCGGCGGGTGGGAATCCAGGCCGGTGACGTTCTGCTGCGCGCACGTGCAATCCTCGTCGCGCCCAACGAGCATTCCGGCAGCGTGCTGCCCGCCTTTCCCGGCGAAACCGTGAAGGTGAACAACAGCGCGATGCCCGAAGTCGATGTGACGTACATGGCGACGGACAATATCGGGTTCGAACTCATCGCCTCGACGACGAAGCACAAGGCGAGCGGCGAGCGTGGAACCACGGGCGGGATCGGTAAACTGGCCTCGACCTGGGTGTTGCCGCCCACGTTAACGGCGCAATACCACTTCGCGCCAACGTCCCACATTCGTCCCTATGTTGGTGCCGGAATCAACTATACGGTCTTCTGGAATGAGAAGGCGTCGGATGGCCTGGAAGCTGCGGTGGGAAATACCCGCGTCCACATGAAGGACAGCTTCGGCTGGGCTGCCCAGGCAGGTATCGACGTCGACATCACACCCAAGGTTTTCCTGAATCTCGACGTCAAATATATCGACATCGACACCAAGGTCCGCCTCGAAACCACTGCTGCAGGAACGCAGCGGGTGAAGTTGGGACTCGATCCACTGGTGTTCGGCGTCGGCCTCGGCATCCGACTGTAAGCCGCAGCCCATCATATAGGCCAGATACGATCTTCGCCGCGCGGACTCCGCGCGGCGCTTTTCCGTTATGCGTCGTTCCGTGCATCTTGGGCCGGATCGGTCAGCGGCAGTCCTTTCTCAACGCCGCGTACGAAGCACCAATATCAGTCCTGTAAGCGACAGTATCGCCAAGGCAAACCATGTGACGCTGTAGACCAGATGGTTGTTGGGGAAAGGAAACCACGGTCATGCCCCCGCGCGGCCAGCCGCCTGCGGTGGGCGCCGCGTCCGCATCGATGAAGTACGGAGCGGCATGCCCCAACCCGCGCGCCCGAACAATCGCATCGACATCGCGTGAGAACCAGCGATCTTGTGCCGGCTGATTGGAGCGCAGAAAGCCTCCTTTCGGTTCGCTCATCCTCAGCAAGCCAACAACACTCGCCTCGCCTTTCACAAGGCCGCTTCGACGCGTGGTCTGCTCTTTGCGTTCGGAGGGTACGAACCCCCGATTGACCAATACCACGGCACCGCCATCGCTTCGTAGGGGCGTCATCACCCAAAAGCCCGCACCATCCTCGGTCAGTGCCTGCACCAGCGTCTCGCGGTCATTAAGGAAGCGGCCCCGGATGGTGATGTGTCGGTAGGCATCATGCTCAGGGCGGATCGCCGGCCACTGGGCTGGGAGTGGCGCGAGCACGGGCGGCGCGTCCACCCGCTCCGCCACCGCCTCAATCAGCGCCAGCTTCGAGGCGCGGCGCTCGACCTGCCAGACGCCGAGCCCAAGGAACAATGCCGTTGCAAGAAGACTGACGCCCGCAAGCGCCCGGCGCTTGGCTTTGTTTAACGGGGCACCGCCGGTCGCCTGCACCCCGGCACGCGTCCTCAACGCACGGGGCCGTCCATGCCGGGCATCGGCATCATGTTCGTGTTGAGGTGGTACATCACCCAGATCGATCCACCGATCGTGAGGACGACAATTACCGTCGTGAAGAGGAAGGCGAGAAGCGTCCAGCCGCCTTCGGATCGTGTGTCGAGATGCAGGAAACAGACGACATGCACGACGATCTGGATCATCGCCATCGCGAAGATGAGCGCCGCGGTGGTCGCGGCATCGTGCAAGGCGCCCGACATGACGAGCCAGAACGGCACGATGGTCAGCAGGATGGAGAGGATGGTCCCGATCCTGTATCCCTTGCGGCTGCCATGGTCGGGCGTGTCGCCATGGCTGTGGAGCGCGGTGTCTCCCTCGATCGAAGCGCGGCTCACCGGATGACTCCATACAGATAGACGAAGGTGAAAACACCGATCCAGATGATGTCCAGAAAATGCCAGAACATCGACAGACAGATCAGCCGGCGCTTCATGGGAAGGCTGAGGCCGTGCTGGCCGATCTGGACGAGCATGGTGACGATCCAGATCAGCCCGACCGTGACGTGCGCGCCGTGCGTGCCCACAAGCGTGAAGAACGCCGAGAGGAAGGCGCTGCGCTGAGGCCCTGCCCCTTCGGCTATGAGGTGAGCAAACTCGTAGAACTCCACGGTAACGAAGGCCGCGCCAAGCAGCCCAGTGACGGCGAGCCAGAAGCGGGTGGGCCCGACCCGCCCGGCCTCCATGTGCGGCATCGCCTGGCCGAACGTGATCGATGAGGCGAGCAGGAAGGCGGTGTTGAGCGCGACGAGCTTGAGGTCGAAGATCTCGCGCGGAACCGGTCCCCCGGCGTAGCCGGTGCTCACCACACCGTACATCGCAAACAGGGAGGCAAAGATGAGCGCGTCGCTCATCAGGTAAATCCAGAAGCCGAGCAGGGTCGCGCCACTGCCGCTATGGTCGTGGTCTTCCTCTTCAGCGAGGTGCCAGGTCGTGGGCAGGGCATTGCCGTGATCGAGAGCGTGGTCGGTCATGTCAGATCCCCTCGGCAAGTAGCACGCGCTGGCTCTCTGTCCGCGCGACGTCGTCGGCGGGGATGAAATAGTCGCGCTTGAGGTTGAACGTGTGCCCGACGGCAACGACGATCAGACCAGCGAAGCAGAGCGCGGCCAGCCACCAGATGTACCAGACCATGGCAAAGCCAAGGCCCAGCGCCAGACCGGATAGGACCACGCCGGCCCCCGTGTTCCGCGGCATATGCACCGGACGAAAACCGCCCGCCGGGCGCTCGTAGCCGCGGCTCTTCATGTCGTACCAGGCATCCCGATCATGAACGACGGGTGTGAACGCGAAGTTGTAAGCAGGCGGCGGTGACGTCGTCGACCATTCGAGCGTGCGACCGCCCCAGGGATCACCCGTCGTATCGGCAAGTTCGTGGCGCTTCACAAAGCCCATGATGATGCTCATCACGAAGCCGAGGATGCCGACCAGGATGACCAGCGCACCGATCGCGGCGACGACGAAATAGGGTTGTAGCGAGGGATCGTCGAAATGATTTACCCGGCGCGCAGTACCCATGAGTCCGACGACGTAGATCGGCGTCCATGCGATCCAGTAGCCGGCAACCCAGCCCCAGAACGCCACCTTGCCCCAGAACTCGTCGAGCTTGAAGCCGAAAGCCTTGGGGAACCAGTAGACCATGCCGGCGAACAGCCCGAACACCACCCCGCCAATGATCGTGTTGTGGAAATGGGCAACAAGGAACAGGGAGTTGTGGAGCACGAAGTCGGCCGGCGGGATGGCGAGGAGGACACCCGTCATGCCACCGACAACGAAGGTCAGCATGAAAGCGACCACCCACATCATCGGCAGTTCGAAGCGAATGTCGCCCCGGTACATGGTGAACAGCCAGTTGAAGATCTTGGCGCCCGTCGGGATCGCGATCACCATCGTCGCGATGCCGAAGAAGCTGTTGACGCTCGGCCCTGCGCCCATCGTGAAGAAGTGGTGGAGCCAGACGAGGTAGGACAGGATGGTGATGACGACCGTCGCGTAGACCATCGACGAGTAGCCGAAGAGCGGCTTGCCCGAAAAGGTCGCGGTGATCTCCGAATAGATGCCGAACGCGGGCAGTACGAGGACGTAGACCTCCGGGTGGCCCCAGATCCAGACCATGTTCCAGTACATCATCGGCGCACCGCCGAGCTCGTTGGTGAAGAAATTCGTGCCGACGTAGCGGTCGAGCATCAGCAGGAAGAAGGCGGCGGTGAGAGCAGGAAAGATGGCAATCGCTAGGACGTTGCTGCACAGCGCGGTCCAGCAGAACACCGGCATCTTCATCATGGTCATGCCGGGCGCACGCATCTTGATGATGGTTGCCACCATGTTGATGGCGGACAGAGTGGTACCGACCCCTGCAATCTGGAGCGACCATAGATAATAATCGACGCCGGTGTCCGGACTATAGGCGAGTTCCGAAAGCGGCGCGTAGCCTAGCCAACCCGTACGGGCGAACTCGCCCACGAACAGCGAGACCATGGTCAGCACGGCGCCTGCCGCAGTCAGCCAGAAGCTGAGATTGTTGAGGAAGGGAAAGGCGACGTCGCGCGCGCCGATTTGCAGCGGCATGACGAAGTTGACGATGCCAACCACGAGCGGGATTGCCACGAAGAAGATCATGATCGTCCCGTGGGCGGTAAAGATCTGGTCGTAATGGTGCGGCGGCAAGTAGCCGGGGTTCGACCCGAACGCGACCGCCTGCTGCGCGCGCATCATCAGCGCGTCGGAAAACCCGCGAAGCAGCATGATGATCGCCAGGATGATGTACATGACGCCGACCTTCTTGTGGTCGACGCTCGTGAACCATTCCTTCCACAGATAGCCCCAGAGCCGGTAGCGCGTCACCGCACCGACGATGCCAAGGCCGAGCAGCACCACGACGACGAAAGTGCCGAACAGGATGGGCTCGTGGAGAGGGAAGGATTCCCAGGTGAGACGTCCAAAGATCGTCTTGAGAAGGCTGTTATCGGTCATGATAATCCCGAATGGCTAAGATCAGGCCCGCGCGGCGCGCGAGGCGCCGGAGGCGGGAATGGCATCGATGGCGGACATGTCACGGTTACGCTGGCCGCCGGGCTTTTGTGGCCCAGGAGCACCAGTCTTCGCCGCTTGGTGACGTTGGGTCCCGTGCCCTTATCTTCCGGTGCCTTTTGCAATGCGGGAGTAGGCTTGCTGCGGTTACCGGGCGCAGTATTGCGGCCTGCGGGCATGCCGCTGCCGATCCGCCCATCGGCGGGGTCGCCGCCACCGCGGGCCATGTCGTGGCGCATCACATCGACCATGCACGTCTTGCCGGGTTGAACACAGCCGTTCAGCGCCCGGCCGAACAGCCCCGGCGTGACCGACGGGAAGTGCATCACCGGTACCTTCTGGCTAGGCTTCTCCAGAGCGACGTAGCTGGCAGGCACGAGCGGGCTCTGCTTGCTACTCTTAACCTCGGCGACCCAGCGGTTGAAGTCGGCAGGCGCTAGCCCACGCAGCTTGAAGCGCATGTCGGAATAGCCGCTGCCCGTGTAATTTCCGGAATAGCCCCAGCTCTCGCCAGGCTTGTTCAGCACGGCGTTCAGCTGCGACTGCATGCCCGGCATGGCATAGATCATGCCCGCCATTGTCGGTGCGTAGAAGGTGTTGAACTGGCTCGTCGACGTGATCGAGAAGCGGACGGGCACGTCTACCGGCAGCGCCAGCTCGTTGACGGTGGCGATCCCCAGCTCGGGGTAGATGAACAGCCATTTCCAGTCGAGCGCGACAACCTGCACTTCAAGTGTCTTGGTATTGGGCGGCACAGGCCGGCCCGCCGAAAGCCTGTCCAACGGTCGAAAGGGGTCGAGCAAGTGCGTGCTGGTCCAGGTAACCGCGCTAAGCGCGACAATGATCAGCAGCGGGATCGACCAGATCGCCAACTCCAGCGTGGTCGAGTGATCGAAGGTCGGGTCGTAGGTCTTGTTGGCATTGCCGCGACGGTACCGCCACGCAAACCATATCGTCATCGCCATGACGGGAATGACCACCAGGAGCATGACACCGGTAGAGAAGAGAATGAGGTCACGTTGCTGGACGGCGATATCGCCGGTGGGGTTCATGACGACCATGTCGCACCCGCCGAGCAACATCGGCAGAAGGGCGAATGGTAGGCGTACAGCCCGTCGGGCGATGGATGATCCTGCTCTGCGCATGCGTAGGTGATAGGCCGGGCTAGCGCGCCCGCATTTGACCACGGTCAAAGTCTTGTCGATTGCGCGGCGTTAAGGTGAACCATCATCAGCCCGGATCCGGCGCGGCCTGCCCAACGGTGGGTTGGCGTTCGGGAAGCGGCGAAATAGAGGATAGACGGGATGGCAGCCACGACCCTGGATCCGGGCAACTCGACCGCGTTGGAGCGAGACGCCCGGCTCATCAATGCGCGCGACCACCGGATCAAACCCGGTGAAATCGCCGTTGGCGTGATCATCGGGCGGTCGTCGGAATTTTTCGACTTCTTCGTGTATGCGATCGCCTCGGTGCTGGTGTTTCCCTCGCTCGTGTTCCCTTACGTCGATGCGCTCACCGGGACTTTGTACTCGTTTGCGATCTTCGGGCTCGCCTTCGTTGCACGCCCTTTCGGTGCGTTGCTGTTCATGCGGGTGGACCGTAAGCACGGTCGCGGGGTGAAGCTGACCATCGCGATGTTCCTGCTCGGCGGATCAACGGCGGCAATGGCCTTTCTGCCCAGCTATGCGCAGATTGGAAGCGGTGCCGCGGTGCTTCTTGCACTCTTCCGCGTCGGCCAGGGATTTGCGCTCGGTGGCACGTGGGACGGCCTTCCCTCCTTGCTGTCGCTCAACGCACCGCCCAAACGGAGAGGCTGGTTCGCTATGATACCTCAACTGGGCGCACCGATCGGCTTGTTCGTAGCGACCGCTGTCTTCGCATTCCTCCTGACCGCTCTGAAGACGTCCGACTTCCTCGAATGGGGCTGGCGTTATCCCTTCTTCGTGGCCTTCGTGATCAACGTGGTCGCGCTGTTCGCCCGACTGCGCCTGATCTCGACACCAGCTTTCGAAAGGCTGTTCGAAAGCCGGGAGCTGCAGCCCTCACCCCTCTCCGAACTGTTCCGTGATCATGGCAAAGTCGTCCTGCTGGGCGCCTTTGCGCCGCTCGCAAGCTTCGCCCTGTTTCACCTTGTCACCGTCTTTCCGCTTTCCTGGTTCGTACTCACCTCTGGTGAGCCGCCCGTGCGCTTCCTCACGATCGAGTTGGTCGGGGCGGCCGTCGGGCTTGTAGCCGTCGCGCTCTCCGGCCTCCTTGCCGACCGACTTGGGCGTCGTACGCTGCTTGGCATCTCGGCCGTGCTGATCGGTGCGTTCAGCCTTTTCGCGCCGCGGCTACTCGGCCAAGGCGCGGGTGGCGAATGGGTTTATATGATCCTGGGCTTTGTCCTTCTCGGTCTGTCGTTCGGGCAGTCTTCAGGAGTTCTGAACGACCGCTTCTCGCCTCGGCATCGCTATACCGGTGCTGGCACCACCGCGACCGCAGCCTGGTTCATTGGTGCAGGCTTTGCGCCACTGGCCGCGCTGCTGCTCGCCAGCAACTTCGGCCTTATGGCGGTCGGAGGATATCTTCTGTCCGGCGCACTGTGCACGCTCGGCGCGCTAGGCCACGTGGACAAAGGTTGACGCGCGTCTGATCGGTTGATTCAAGGCTGTCTTTTGGAGGCGGCATTGGGCGAGCGGATTGGGGTTTCGGATGATGAGTGGGCTCTGATAGGGCCCCTGCTGCCGTCGGAGCGAGGACGTGGCTGCCGACCCGCGGGAGACAACCGGCCCTATTTCGAAGGCATGGTGTGGATGGCGCGGACAGGCGCGCAATGGCGGCATTTGCCGGATGAATATGGCAAGTGGAACAGCGTGTTCCGGCGGTATCGTCGCTGGGTCGTGACGGGCGTGTTCGAGGCCATGCTGGAGACCCTGGCCGCTGTCGTCGAGCGGGATGTCAGCGCCGACATGATCGACAGCACCGTAGTCCGGGCGCACCACTGCGCCGTCGGGCTAAAAAAAGGGATCAAGAATTCGAAGGGCTCGGCCGCTCGCGAGGCGGTTTCACAACCAAGCTGCACGCCCGCTGTGATGGTCAGGGGCGACCGCTATGTTTCGTCCTGACGCCGGGCCAGGCCCACGACGTGAAGGGCTTCGGGCCCTTGTTCGGGATGCTGGCTGACCGGATTGAGGCCCTGCTTGCCGATAAGGGCTATGACGCCGATGCCATCCGCCAGGAACTCGCCAAGGCGGATGTCGAGGCGGTCATTCCAACCAAAAGTAACCGCCGCATGCCGATCCCGCATGATCGCGAGAAATACCGTTGGCGCAATCTCGTCGAGCGCTTGTTCAGCAAGCTCAAGAACTGGCGCCGTGTCGCAACGCGTTATGACAAGACAGCAGAGTCATATCTCGGCTTCGTCGCGCTCGCATCAGTTACGCTGTGGCTGCCCTTTGTCCACGTGGCCTAGATGACGTCTTCCCTTACGTTCTGACACTTCGCATGCGACCGACCAAGGTGCGGTTGCGGTTGCTCGCGACGGCGCAGACGCCGCGCCGCTACGTACTCATCGAACGCTAAAGGCTGGTAGGATGACTGAGGTTTCGGGTGAGGAGGAACTCCTCGAATTTCTATATGCCTGTCCGATCGGACTGATCGAATGCAACGCGACCGGCGAGATTGGCTTGATGAACCCGAACGCCATGCAGCACTTGCTGCCGCTGGCGGGGCCACGTGACGTAAGCAACTTCTTCTCCACGCTCGAACAGCATGCGCCGGAACTGCGAAGCATGGCAGGAGCCTTTGCGCTGCCTACGGGACGTATCTGTGATGGCCACCGCATCTTCGTCGACCTGGGACCGGGCAGGAGCGGTGCCACGCCAAAGGTCCTCGCCTGTACTCTGGTCAAGCTCGGCGCTGACCGGTTCATGGCAACGCTCACCGATATTAGCCATCAGGTTGTCCAGGAAAACCGCCTGCGACAGGCCGACACCTGGTTCGCCACCCTACTTGACGGCGTCAACGGCTATGCTGCGCTCACGATTACACCAGATGGTCAGATCGCAGCAGCTGATACCCACTTTGCCCGGCAGACGGGGTATGAGCCAACCGACGTGACAGGGCACAACCTTGCCGACGTTCTCAGCACCGATTTGCCTGGCGGCGATCTGCGGCTGGATGAGCAGCTTGCGATCGCCGTTCGCGAGGGATGGCATCTCCAAGAAGGGTGGCAGCAACGCGCTGATGGCGAGCGCTATTGGTGCCAGCGTCTCGTCGTTGCGCGCTCGGCCCGCGACAATGCCGTCCTACCTCGGTTTTCTGTCATTTTGCGCGATGTACCGCGTCGCGAAGCCGCCACGGAGGATGTGCGGCGCCTCTTGACATGTGACCATCTGACCGGCGCTGCAAACCGACGCCATTTCAGTCAAGCCATGACGCGTGAGCAGGAAAGCTGGCGCGAACTCCGCCAGTCGCTATCCCTTATCGTGCTCGATCTCGATCACTTCAAGGCGGTGAACGATACGTACGGCCATCCGGTCGGCGATACGCTTCTATGCCGGGTGACCGAGGCGTGTAGCGCACTCCTGCCACCACGCGGCATCTTCGCGCGTTTGGGGGGCGAGGAATTTGGGGTTCTGCTTCCGCGCTATGATCGTGATCAAGCAATGGAGCTTGCCGAGCGACTTCGCGAAGCGATTGCCGATGTCGTCATCGAAGTTCCATCGGGCACGCTGCGGGTAACGGCAAGCTTGGGCTGTGCGACCCTCGACGAGACCGAAGGATCGATCGACGCGCTCATCGCGTTGGCTGACAAACGTCTTTATTCCGCAAAGCGTGCCGGACGGAACCGGGTCTTTTCAGTTGAGACCAAGGCCGCGTGACGAGATCAGGGATTGGGCGGTTCGCCGTGCACCGGATCGCGTGCGCCGTCACGACCGTAGAAGTACAGCGGTTGCGGGATGGATCCTTGTCCTCGATGCTACCGGGTGAATGGCCTGAAGACATGCTCATCGGCGACGAAGGCTTGGGGCTGGACTCGCTCGAACAGCTTGGGGCGCTTGGCGCTCTGGCCGAAACCTTCGGGCTTGATGACACCTCGTTGGCCGAACAAGCGCCGCAAAAGGTGAGCGACTGGATTGACTGGGTCATGGCGGGATATGAGACGAGGGGCTGTACGATAACCGTCAAGACCTCCGGTTCGACCGGAGCCGCGCGACCATGCGTTCATGCTCTCGGCACGCTGCTCAACGAAGCCGCATATCTGGCAAACCGCTTTGCGACCGGAAGCGGGTAATCGCGATGGTACCCGCCAACCACCTCTATGGAATGATCTGGACTGCGTTCCTGCCGAGTGCGCTCGGCGTCCCTGTCATCGTGCGACCGCTTGGCACCGCCCTTGAACTCGTGGCGGGCGATCTCGTCGTGGCGGTACCGGACCAGTGGCAAGCCATATCACGGATGACGCGACGCTTCCCGAACGACGTCGTCGGCGTAAGCTCGGCAGGCGTGCTCGATGATCTCGTTGCAAAGGAACTCCTCTCGGCGGGGCTCAGCCGCCTGATCGACGTATACGGCTCCTCCGAAACCGGCGCTATCGCGCTCCGACAGGTGCCCGATGCGATGTATGAACTACTGCCTCGCTGGAACCTGGTACCGCGAAGTGATCACGACTGGGATCTCTCGGACGGCGGTGGCACGCTTACGGAAATGCCGGACCTGATAGAACGAGCCGAAGAGCGATGGCTGCGCCCCGTCGGGCGGCGCGACGGTGCAGTGAAGGTTGCCGGACTGAATGTATGGCCGAACCATGTAGCCGAGGTTCTGCGGCGCGCCGACGGCGTAGCCGACGTTACGGTCCGACTGCACGCGAACGGCCGTTTGAAGGCGTTTGTCGTTCCCGAAGCAGGGCTAGAAGCAAGCGATCTGGCTTTTCACCTCGATCGTTTCGTAGTGCAGAATCTAAAAGATCATGAACGCCCCAAAAGCTTTCGCTTCGGAACCGTTCTACCCCGTAACGCGATGGGCAAACTAGAAGACTGGGCATGATGCATTCACCAATCACGTCGGCTGACAAAGCTTCAGCGGTGCCTTTCAAAACGACAGCCGCCTGCCAAGGCTGCAAGACAAGTACGCCGCTGAAGATGGCGATCACGATGGCGTTCCAGCCGATCGTGGATATCACGACCGGCTCGGTGTTTGCCTATGAAGCCCTGGTCCGCGGCACGGATGGTCAGTCGGCCGGCGACGTCCTGTCGAGCGTGGATCCCGACATGATCTACAAGTTCGATCAAGCGTGTCGGGTAAAGGCGATCGAGCTCGCTGGTCGCCTGTTCGTTTCCGACGGAGACGCGAAACTGTCGATTAACTTCATGCCGAACGCAGTGTACGAACTGAGCAGCCCCCACCGGGTGGTCCGGGTAGATAGTTAGTGCATTGTCGCCTCCGCCGCCATTGCCGGGCGTAGGTGGAGCGAAGCGGAACCGAAGGCTGGCAATGGCGGGGTCGCTGCTGCTGGCGCTGGAGGTCGATAGCCCAGGCTGCTGTGTGGTCGGACAGTGTTATAGTGACGCCGCCACGCCTCGATCAGCACCCTTGCCTCGGCGAGGCTGTAGAAGATCTCGCCGTTGAGCAGCTCGTCGCGAAGCGAACCGTTGAAGCTCTCGTTATAGCCGTTTTCCCATGGCGAGCCCGGCGCGATGTACAGCGTCTTCACGCCGATCTGGCCGAGCCATTTCTGGACCGCGGTAGCGATGAACTCGCTGCCATTGTCCGACCTGATATGCGCGGGCGGCCCCCGGGCGATGAACAGCTCGGCAAGCGCCGCCAGCACGTCTTCGTGTTTCAACTGACGTGCGACGATCAGCGCCAGGCATTCCCTGCTGGCCTCGTCGATGATCGTGAGGATCCGGAACTTGCGCCCGTCGTGCGTTCGCGCTTCGACAAAGTCGTATGCCCAGACATGCCCCGGATACTCCGGCCGCAGCCGGATGCACGAGCCGTCGTTCAACCACAGCCGGCCACGCTTGGGTTGCTTCTGTGGCACCTTCAGCCCCTCACGCCGCCAGATGCGTTCGACACGCTTATGATTCACCGACCACCCCGCGGCATGCAGCAGTGCGGTCACCCGGCGGTAACCGTAGCGTCCATACTGCCCGGCCAGCGCAACGATGTCCTCAGTCAGTGCCTGTTCGTCATCTGCCCCACACGGCACTTTGCGCTGCGTCGACCGATGCTGCCCGAGCACGCGACACACCCGTCGCTCGGATACGTCCAGCACCTCTTTCACTTGGTCAATGCAGCGTCGGCGCCGCGCGGGGCTTAGAAGTTTCCCCGTGCCGCCTCCTGCAGGATCAGCTTGTCCAGTGTCAGGTCGGAGATCGCACGCCGCAGCCGCAGGTTCTCCTTCTCCAAATCCTTCATCCGACGAGCCTGATCCGTCTTCAGGCCACCATATTCCTTGCGCCAGCGGTAATAGGTTTGCTCGCTGACCGCGATCCGCCGACACGCCTCGGCGGTCGTCCCGCCCTGGCCCAGGACGATTTCAACTTCACGCAGCTTCCCGATGATCTCTTCCGGCTTATGCTTTTTCGCAGGCATTCGTCGTCCCTTCCTTGATCCAGACTCTCATAGTCGTTGGACCGCTCAGAAGGGGGCAGCTCAGTTAGGCTACACGAACATCACCGGATGTGGCGCTAAACTCCCGAAATCTACCCAACTCGGCAAGGTTGCTGTTTTCCATTTAATTAGTGTGTACCGGTACTCCGCCATCACTCCCGAACCAGGGGTGAGTGGCGGAACGTTGGTTCTCGGGCGCAAAAAACCTCGGACCGTCGGTGTTGAAAGGAACAATCCGAAACCCGGTTCAGCGCTACGGCTTGGATCCTTAGAAGGTGTAGCCGATGCCCACAGCCCCAAGCCACTGGGACTTAGATCCGGCAATGCTCGTTACAGGACTGTCGGCGAAATCGTTGAGCAGACGGACATACGTGCCGCCCGCAACCAGCTTGAACCCTTGCAGCAGATCGCCCGTCAATGAATAGGTGACAGCCCCGCCGAGTGTGTAGCTCTTCCAGCCCTTGCTGGCGTTATAGACCGGCAGCGTGCTTACAGCGCTCTGCGTAGGCGTGATGCTGAAATAGGTGTTCGCGTACCCGCGGCCGGCATGTTCCGCCGATCCGAACAGTGCCAGCGCGGCCTTCGTGCTGACCGGCATTAGATAGCTGACCGTCGGCTGCCAGATTGCGCTGTCATGCGAATTGTTCACGTCGTGGCGATAGCTGAGCGTTACCGACAGCTTGTCGTAGGGGCTGGTGATAACACCGGTCTTGCCGACACCCACATAGCCGCCGACCTCGATCGCGGTCTTGATTTTCCCGAGCGCACGGACGCGGTCATCGTCGATGCCCTTCGTGCTCTGGCGATTGAAGTTGAGCACGCCGATTGGGCCAGCCTGGAAGTCTAGCCCGTTGGACGCCTTGTCAGGAATGAGGTCGATGCTTGCTCGGTTGCCGAGCACACTGAAACCAAAGCCGCCGACCGTTCCGATTGCCACCGGTGCGGCGGACCATTTGTTGTTGTTCGAGCCTTCGTAATCCGGAACAAACGCTGCCCCGACGCCGATTGTTATAGTGTCGGCGTCCGCCCGAGCGGCCATGTCGTCGGGCGCGCCGCGCGCCGCGTCCTGCGCAAACGCAGGGGCGGCGACGCCCACGAGAACAGTGGTGGCAAGCACAGCGACATGGCTGGAAATACGTAAAGTGCGCAACAAGTGAATTCCCTCTGTGATAATGCCGCAACGTCGCGGTCGGAGAATCTGTACGGCCTCGGGCGCCAGGAGGTTTGTTAAATTGAAGCCGTTGTAAATTAGCATCAGTCTCCTCCGGCGTCATACGTCGTCGTCTCACATTCGAGCGCGTTCCCACTGGACGTACACGCCGCTAACGACGTCGGTGTGCTCGGCGTAACGGCTGCTGTAGCCTTCGGGCTTCCCACCTACGCTTCAGGGTGGGAGCACGGAGCGCCCGTACGCAAATAGCCTCACGGAACCGATATCGGACCATCAAGAAGACGTGGGAATTGTGATAGCAGAGCCGTAGCAAGCTTGTTGCCTATCGCTGCAGAGCTCCCCGCTTCGGTGCCATCTACCTGCGCGGTTAGCGCTCTGCCTGCCCAAATGCCTGGTTGACCGTTCCGGAGTGATATTTGCACTCGTAGTTCAGTCACGATGAGATCGTGCACCTCTCGTTTTGTTGAAGGCAAGGTTACCCGAGCACCAACTCCCCAGCTTCCGACATCGGCGGAGGGGCTCCTGACCATTGTACCGGATGTCGCTATTCCGCGATGCTGACGCGTAATCGATATTCTCGCGATGTAACGGCTCGGGCTACCCGCTGGTAGCACTATGAAGTTCGCGTTCAGGAGGGCCTTCTGGACGGCATCGGCATATAAGGTCGGCGATCTCTCAAGCCGTCTTGACGATCGTCGGCGATTTCGATGCTGACAGTCCCAGGCCGTATCCGAGCGGCAGCAGTCATCGCTGTGGGTGATTGTACCGCCATCAGCGGCGGCATGCCGGTCTCTGTCCCAAAGTGCATCGCGCATCTGCCTGTCGTTTGTTGGTATGGTGGCTCAACTGACTGGGGGCGGCTATGTGCCCGCAGGCAATCGCAGTGGCGTGAGCGCGGCGGGCGTTGAAAGCTTTTCGCCAGCAGGCGGCACGTTGACGAGGGATGTCAGGGGCCGGCAGTTAGGATTTTCATAGCCGCGGGGAGACGGCTACTCGAGCTCGCATTGCGCTCCTAAGCCCCAACTCGGGGTTTCCCAAAGGCGCAGCGCTGCGGTGCTGCGCTCTGCACCATGCCAACGCAAAGATGCTTGCCCGAAGGCAGGAGTCGATCGAGCAGCGCGATTGTCCAACACCGGCTGGTTGAACGATAAACGCCAACGCGGTCCTTCGCTACCTGATTTCAAGTTTATCTCGCATGCCCAACAATCAGAAAACCTAGAGAGGTGAAGCGTCCCGGATTTCCCGGAGGCAGTTTGGTTTGAGTCATGCCGCGATAGCGGTTTCCAATTGCGCGGCATAGTATTCAGCTTCGGCCTCGCTGGGCGTGACGTAGCCGATCGGGCCGAAGAGGCGTTGGTTGTTGAACCAGTCCACCCACCGCAACGTCGCCATTTCGACAGCGGCGAGGCTTGGCCAGGAGCGCTGGCGCCAGATGACCTCAGCCTTGAACAGGCCGTTGATCGTCTCGGCGAGGGCATTGTCGTACGAATCTCCGACGCTGCCGACCGACGGCACCAGCTTTGCCTCCGCCAGGCGCTGGGTGTAGCTCATGGCGAGGTATTGCGAGCCTCTGTCCGAGTGGTGGATGAGACGATCGTCGGCGGTAGGACGACGGGCATGGATGGCCTGCTCGAGCGCATCCAGCACGAAGCCGGCGGTAGCACTGCTGCTGACTTTCCAGCCGACGATCCGGCGGGCGAAAGCATCGATGACGAACGCCACGTAGACGAACCCCGCCCAGGTGTGGACGTAGGTAAAGTCCACGACCCACAAGGCATTCGGACGCTGGACCTTGAATTCCCGATTGACCTTGTCGAGCGGGCATACGACCTTGCGATCCGAAACCGTGGTGACGCAGGATTTGCCACGCCGGACACCGGCCAGCCCCATCACCTTCATCAGCCGCTCGACCGTGCATTTTGCGATGGTGACGCCATCGCGCAGCAGCTGCCGCCATACCTTGCGCGAACCGTACAGGCCAAAGCTGTCCTCGTGGACACGCCGGATATGCTCTTTCAGCTCGTCGTCATGCCGGGCGCGAGCGGAACGTTTGCCCGGATCTGCCCGCCGGGCCGCATGTTGATGATACGAGGAGGGGGCGACCGCCAGTTCCTGGCAGATCGGCTCGATTCCCAACTCCTCCCGATGCGCGTCGATGAACGCCATCTTCATCGCCCGGGGCGGTCGAGCTCCGCCATCGCAAAATATGCCGACGCCTTCCTGAGGATCTCGTTGGCCCGGCGGAGCTCCTTCACTTCTCGCTCGAGCAGCTTCAATCTGGCACGGTCATCATCTGCCAGCGCTGCTGGCCCCGCACGCCGGCCAGCATCGTCGCGGCACCAACGCCGCAGCGTCTCCGCCGTGCAGCCGATCTTGCCCGCGATCGACACCAGCGCATCCCATTCCGAACGGTGATCCGCCCGGTGCTCGCTCACCATCCGAACAGCCCGCTCGCGGACCTCAGGCGAAAACTTGTTTGTCGTCTTGCTCATTCTCGATGCTCCTACTCACAAGTGGGAGCCTCCAGGAAATCCGGGACGCTTCACTTCGTCTCGGTGGAAACAGCGGAGGTTTTCCGGTAATCTCACGTCAGAAGCGCAGAGTTCTGCCGTGTCGGGTTAATTGACAGTTAACCAACCCCGACCCTGCGCAAACGGCGCAATTCCGCGCTTGGCACGACCGTTGCTAGGTTGCGGCAATGTGGAAACGTTTCTGCCGCCTGTTCGTGATCAAGACCAAGTTCGAGGCGTATCTCGTTATCTACGGGCTCGGTCTCGGGGCGGTCGAACGTGGCAGCCATTATCTGGAGCAGTATCCGGGCTATGGCGGCTGGCTGCTCGCGGCGGCCTGTTCGACCGCGGTATTCATGGCGGGCGGGCGGCTGATCGACTCGGTCGACCAGTCGCGCGACTGATCGCGCTTTCGCGGCCAACAGTATAAGTTCGTCGCACACCGCGTCCGCGGGCCTATCTGGGAACGCAATGACCGGGCTCACACATCTGCAACGCCTCGAAGCCGAGAGCATCCACATCCTGCGCGAAGTCGTCGCCGAGGC
Source organism: Sphingomonas sp. Ant20 (assembly GCF_000783375.1). Lineage (NCBI taxonomy): Bacteria > Pseudomonadati > Pseudomonadota > Alphaproteobacteria > Sphingomonadales > Sphingomonadaceae > Sphingomonas > Sphingomonas sp. Ant20. Next base: position 32,590 of record NZ_JRVI01000008.1, on the reverse strand, counting down.
CGAGCGCCCGGTGATGCTCTATTCGGTCGGCAAGGATTCCGCCGTGATGCTGCATCTGGCGAAGAAGGCGTTCTTCCCCGCGCGTCCGCCCTTCCCGCTGCTGCATGTCGACACGACGTGGAAATTCCGCGCGATGTACGATTTGCGCGATCGTGCGGCAGCGGAAGCCGGGATGGAGCTGATCGTCCACACCAATCCCGAGGCGAAAGCGCTCGGGATCAACCCGTTCGACCATGGCAGCCGCCACACCGACATGTGGAAGACCGACGGGCTGAAGCAGGCGCTGACTGCGGGCGGCTATGACGCGGCGTTCGGCGGCGCGCGGCGTGACGAGGAGAAGAGCCGCGCCAAGGAGCGAATCTTCAGCTTCCGCTCGGCGAGTCACGGCTGGGATCCGAAAGCGCAGCGCCCCGAGCTCTGGCGCCTGTACAATACGCGGATCGCCAAGGGCGAAAGCATCCGCGTCTTCCCGCTGTCCAACTGGACCGAGCTCGACATCTGGCAATATATCCTGGCCGAGGGGATCGAGATCGTCCCGCTCTACTTCGCCGCGCCGCGCCCGACCGTCGAGCGCGACGGGATGCTGCTGATGGTCGATGACGAGCGGTTCCGCTTTCGTGAAGGCGAAGTCGCGGTCGATCGGTCGATCCGCTTCCGGACGCTCGGCTGCTACCCGCTGACCGGCGCGGTCGAAAGCGAGGCGGCGACGCTGCCCGACGTCATCCAGGAGATGCTGCTGACGACGACCAGCGAGCGTCAGGGCCGCGCGATCGACCATGATCAGGCGGCGAGCATGGAGAAGAAGAAGCGCGAGGGGTATTTCTGATGTCCGCCTATACGCCCGAGGCGCTGATCGCGTCGGATATCGACGCCTATCTCGATACGCATGCGAACAAGTCGATGCTCCGCTTCATCACCTGCGGCTCGGTCGATGACGGCAAGTCGACGCTGATCGGCCGGCTGCTGTATGATTCTAAGACGATCTTTGAGGATCAGCTCGCAGCACTCGAGGCGGACAGCCGCCGGGTCGGCACGCAGGGCCAGAATATCGACTTTGCGCTGCTGGTCGACGGTCTTGCCGCGGAGCGCGAACAAGGCATCACGATCGACGTCGCCTATCGCTTTTTCTCGACCGAAAAGCGGAAGTTCATCGTCGCGGACACGCCGGGGCACGAGCAATATACGCGCAACATGGTCACCGGCGCGTCGACCGCAGACCTGGCCGTCATCCTGATCGACGCGCGCAAGGGCGTGCTGACCCAGACCCGCCGTCACAGCTATCTGGCGCACCTTGTCGGCATCCGCGAGATCGTGCTCGCGGTGAACAAGATGGATCTGGTCGGCCATGACGAGGCGCGGTTCGACGCGATCGTCGAGGAATACCGGACCTTTGCCGCGTCGATCGGTATCGACCGCTTCACCGCGATCCCGTTGTCGGGACTGACCGGCGAAAACGTCGCGACCCAGGCGGCGACGATGCCCTGGTACACCGGACTGCCGCTGCTCGCGCACCTCGAGACCGTGCCGATCAACGCCGACGCGCGCCAGGCGCAGTCCTTCCGGCTGCCCGTGCAATGGGTGAATCGCCCCGATCTCGATTTCCGCGGCTTTGCCGGCATGATCGCCAGCGGCACCGTGCGCCCCGGCGACAGCGTCCGCGTCGTCCCGTCGGGAAAGACGACGACCGTCGCGCGGATCGTCGCGCTCGGCGGTGACCTGACCGAGGCGGTCGCCGGCCAGTCGGTGACGATCGTGCTCGCCGACGAGGTCGATTGCTCGCGCGGCGACGTGATCGCCGCCGCCGATGCGCCGCCCGAGGCCGCCGACCAGTTCCTCGCGACCATCGTCTGGATGTCCGACACGCCGCTCGTACCGGGCCGCGGCTATCAGCTGAAGCTCGGCACCCAGGTTGTCGGGGCAACGGTCCAGCCGCCGCGTCACGTCGTCGACGTCAACACGCAGGCCGAATTGTCCGCCTCCACGCTCGCGCTCAACGATATCGGGGTCGCGGAGGTCTATGCCGATCGCGCGATCGTGTTCGAGCCTTATGCCGACGGCGCTGATCTCGGCGGGTTCATCCTAATCGACCGCGCCACGAACGCGACCGTCGCGGCGGGCATGATCGGATCGGCGCTGCGCCGTGCGCAGAACGTCCACTGGCAATCGATCGACGTCACGCGCGAGGCGCATGCCGCGCAAAAGGGTCAGTCGCCCAGGATTCTCTGGTTCACCGGCCTGTCGGGCTCGGGCAAGTCGACGATCGCGAACCTGGTCGAGAAGAAGCTGTTCGCGCTCGGCCGGCACAGCTTTCTGCTCGACGGCGACAATATCCGTCACGGGCTCAACCGCGACCTCGACTTTACCGAAGCCGGCCGGATCGAGAATATCCGCCGGATCGGCGAGGTCGCACGGTTGATGGCGGATGCCGGGCTGATCGTGCTGACCGCGTTTATCTCGCCGTTCCGCGCCGAGCGGGACATGGTGCGTTCGATGGTCGCCCCGGGCGAGTTCGTCGAGATCTTTGTCGACACGCCGCTTGCGTCTGCCGAGGCGCGCGACGTCAAGGGGCTCTACGCCAAGGCACGCGCCGGCGAGATCGCCGACTTCACCGGCATATCGAGCCCGTATGAGGCGCCCCAGCGTCCCGACATCCGGATCGATACGACCCGCGAGAGCCCGGAGGCCGCGGCCGAGCGCATCGTCGAACATGTCATCGGCGTCTGGAGCTACGACCTGTGACGACCGACCTGACCGATGCCGGACTCGCGCGCTCGGTGGCGCTAGAGGCAGGCGCGCTCCTGCAGGAGATCCGGGCGCGAGGGACGATCGTGGGGGCGGCAATGGGGGCTGTGGGCGACCGCGAGGCGAATATGCTGATCATCGACCGGCTGCGCGCCGAACGCCCGAACGATTTCATCCTGTCCGAAGAATCGCTCGACGATCGCAGCCGCTGTGCAGCGCAGCGCGTCTGGATCGTCGACCCGCTCGACGGCACGCGCGAATATGCCGAGGGCCTCGATGACTGGGCGGTGCATATCGGCCTCGCGATCGATGGCGTCCCGCGCGTCGGTGCGGTTGCGGTGCCTGCGCGCGGTGCAGTCTTCGCGACCGACGATCCGGCAAGGACCTGGGCACCCGCAGGCGAACCGCTCCGGATCGTCGTCAGCCGCTCGCGAGCGCCGGACATCGCACGTCGCGTCGGTGCCGCGATGGGGGCGACCCTGGTGCCGATGGGATCGGCGGGTGCCAAGGCGATGGCCGTCGTCGATGGCCGGGCCGACGCCTATCTTCATGACGGAGGCCAGTATGAGTGGGACAATTGCGCCCCGGCTGCGGTTGCGATCGCCGCGGGATTGCATGCGTCGCGGATCGACGGCAGCCAGCTGGTCTACAACTGCGTCGATCCGCTGCTCCCCGATCTCCTGATCTGCCGTCCCGAACTCGCCGCGTCGATCCTCGCGGCTTTGGCCGCAGCGCGCGACTAGTCGGCCTTGGACCTCACGTGGAGATAGCGGCTCGAAAAGTCCGCGACCTCGCGCAACGCGGTCCAGCTGGGAATGCTGATCCATCGTCTGGTGCGGACGATCAGCCCTTCGCTTTCGAGCAGCTTCATCGTCCGGTTGACATGGACCGCGGTCAGCCCGAGCGCGTCACCGATCTGTTCCTGTGACATCGGCAGCTCATAGCCCCTGACCCCGTCGAGACCCTGCGCGTCGAGCCGCGCTGCGACTTCACACAGGAAATGCGCCAGCCGGGTCCGGGCGTCGCGCCGCCCGACGTTCAGCGCCCATTCGCGGAAGATTGATCCCTCGACCAGCGTGTTGACGAACAGCGCATGCCCGATTGCCGGATGCGACAGGGCCAGGCTCTGCAGCGCCGCGCGCGGGATGATCGCCACCTCGGCGCGCGTCAGCGTCTGGACGTTGTGGTCCGCGAGATCGAGAAACAGATGCTGGAGATCAAGCGGCTCGCCGGGAATGTGCAGCGACACGATCTGCCGCAACCCGTCGCCGGTGACCTTCTGGCGAAACGCATAGCCCGAGACTAGCACCGAGCAATGCTGGAGACTGTCGCCCTCGCGGACGAGATAGGCGGATGCATCGAACGTGCGGACATGGTGCGGCAGGGCCCGGATCGCCTCGCGATCACGTCGGTCGAGCGTCGCATGGGTTTCGAGCTTCCGGATCATCAGCGCGAGAGGCGATGATGCAGTCTTTGCGGGGGTCGGGGACGATGGAGCGATGGCCAACGCAGTTCTCCAGTCGGTGTGACGGGAGCGCGCGCATCTCTCTGTCGTCGGCGGTCAGGAACGGACCAACGATGGTACCGCTATAGCAGGCTGGCGCGCCACGACCAGCACTGTCAATCAGGGGTTGGTGAAAGGGCCTAGCGCTCAGCGCGGATGCAGGCGGGCCAGCGCAATCCCGGCGAGGTTGTGGGACCGGCCGACATGGCGGATCTTCACGGTCTCGAACGTCGCCGCGAGCGTCTGAAAGGCGTCGCGGTGCGCGCGAAGCTCAGCCGATCGACAGCGTGCAGTACCACGCGCCTGCCCCACCACCAGCGCGGAGTCCCCGCGCAGATCGACCGAGACCGCGCCAAGTTCGCGGGCGATCCGCAGCGCATGGATCGCCGCCAGCCATTCCGCATCGCTATTGGTGCCGTGGCCGCAGTCGTCCAAGATATGGGTCACGCCGCGAACGACGACTCCGATTTCGATGCGCCCCGGATTCGGACGACAGCCGCCGTCGAAGAACAGCTTAAGCGGAACGCTGGGCATCGTCGTCACCCTCCGGGGACGTCCGGCCCGCCCAGGCGAGCGCGCCGCCGACGACCAGCAGGATCATGCCTGCCTTGCCGGAACCTCGACGCAGCGCACCCAGCCCGCCGACCGCGAGGAGAACCGACGGCATTGGCGCGCGCGCGGCCCGCGATGCGGCCGCGGTCTGCGCGGTTCGCACGCCACGGCGCGGTTCTGCCACATCGGGCGTGTGTGAAGGCGGGGGCGTCGTCACGGTCGCATCGGCAACGGCGGCGCCACGCGCACCGGCCGGGCGTTCGGGCCCTGTGGTTGTATCGCGGGTGGTGCGATGCTCGAGCTCCGCGTTGAGCTCGGCGCCGAGCAGAAAGACATAGGCGGACAGCCACAGCCAGGTCAGCAGCACGATCACCGCGCTCAGCGAGCCGTAGGTCGCGCCGTAATTCCCGAAATTGGCGACGTAGAAACCGAAGCCGATAGTCGCGGCGAGCCAGATCAGCGTCGCTGCAAGCGACCCCGGGGTCAACCACGCCCATTTGGCATGCGCGCGGTTCGGCCCGTACCGATACAGGCACGCCGCTGCTGTGACGGCGAGCATTGCCAGCACCGCATAGCTGGTAAGCCGCAGCAGCGTCAGGACGAAATCGGGAGCCCCCGGTATCATGCTGTCGAGCAATGCGAAGGCCGCGGTAGACAGCGCGGCGGTCAGCGCCAGAACCACCGCGCCCGCGGTGATCGCGAATGCGAGGATGTATAGCGAGAAGAACCCGCGGGTCTCGCGTTCCTCATAGGCGATGTTAAGCGCGGTGACGATCGATGATGCCCCCTTGGACGCACCGTAGAGCGCAAGCGCGAGCGCGAGGATCAGTCCGAACCCCTTCTTGCCCTCGGACGTGCCGACCACGGTGGCAAGCTGGTCGCCGATAACCTTGGCTGCGTCCGCCGGCAGCACCTGGAACAGACCGCGGATATTGGCGACGACGGTCGCCGTGTCCGCGACCAGCCCGTAGATCAGCACGATCGAGGCGAGCAGCGGCACGATCGCAGCGAATGCGTAAAAGGCGGTGCCGGCGGCGATAAGCCCGATATTGTCGTCGCTGGCTTCCGCCCAGCTGCGTTTCAGCACCGACCACCAGGTGGCCATCGACATCGACCACGGGCTCGTCGCGTCGACGGGCGCGTCGCCGTTTGCCACTGCATTGCTCACTCAAAAATCCCCTTGGCCGCCCATCGCGCCGTCCCGATCCTTTGCAAACGCCGCGGCCGCGATTTCGTGCCGCGACCGGAACAGGTCAGAGGTCGCGCAACGCCGGGGCTGGCCTGGCGCTGAGGATCGGCCAGGCCCCGATCAGCCCGATCGCCATCGTCAGCCCCGCACCTACGATCAGCGTCGCAAACACCGCCGGATAGCTCGGCAGCCATGTGAACGCGAAGACCTGCGTGACGACATACCACGCCCCCCCCCAGCCCCAGCAGCAGCGCCACCGCGGACAGGATCACCGTCAGAAACGCATATTCGAGCGCTTGGACGCCGAGCACTTGGAGACGGGTCGCGCCGAGCGTGCGCAGGATCACCCCGTCATAGGTCCGCGCTTCGCGTGCCGCGGCGATCGCACCGATCAGCACGGCGATACCGGCAAGGATCGCGACCGACGCCGCTGCGGTGATCGCGGTCGCCATCTGCCCCACGATCGTCCGCAACTGCCCCAGCACGTCGCGCACCTCGATCACCGACACCGAGGGGAACCGCGGCAGCAGCGCACGCATCACCGCCCCCTCCTCGCCACGGTCGAGATCGATCGTCGCCGCCAGATTATGCGGCGCGTCGGCGATCGCGTTGGGGGAAAAGATCATGACGAAGTTGAAGCCGAGCGTATCCCAGCTGATCCGCCGAAACGAGGCGATCCGCGCGCTCCGCTCGACACCCAGCAGGCTGTACTGGATCGGATCGCCGATCTTCAGACTAAGCGCCTTGGCCAGCCGTTCGTCGATCGACACCAGCGGCGGCCCGGCATAGCCGCGTGGCCACCAGCGTCCCGCGGTGATCTGGCTGCCGTCCGGCAGCGTCGCGGCATAGGTCAGGCCGCGTTCGCCACGCAGCGCCCAGGCGCCTTCGGGCAAGGTCTTGAGATCGGCGACACGCGTCGTCGCATAGCCCGTGATCGTGCCGCGCATCGCGGGCACGGTGGTCACCACCGGCTTGCGCGCGGCCTCAGCGACCGTCCGGCGGAATTCGGCTTCGCGCTGCGGCGGGACGTCGAGCGCAAACAGCGCAGGCGCGCGCTGCGGAACGGTCTGCGCGATATTCGCATCGATGCTCGTCCGGATTGCCGCCAGCAGGACGAACAGCGTCAGCCCCAGGCCGAGGGCGACCACCAGCGTGCCGGTCCGAGCGCCGGGACGGTGCAGTGCTGCAATCGCAAGCCTGAGCAAAGGCTGGCGCGCCCGCGGCAACCGCGCAGCCGCGATCCGGATGACCCAGCCGAACCCGGCGAGGAGGAGCAGCACGGCCGCGACCGCCGCAAGGAACCCCGCGCTGAGCCCGGGCTGTTCCGCCGTCAGCAGCGCGAGCGCAACGAGCGCAAGCCCGCCACCGGCGACCCAGGGCAGCGTCCGGCGCAACGGTACGCGCCGCTGACCGGCATTGCCACGCAACAGCACGACCGCCGGCACGCTTCCGGCTTCGACCAGTGCTGGCGCGGTAAACGCCAGCGCGATCACCATGCCATAGGCGGCGGCGAGCAGCAGCGGCACGGGCTGCACTGCAAAGCTCGGCGCGACCGGCAGCACGTCGCCCGCGAGCGCGACGATCAACGGCACCGCCGCGGCGCCGGCGATCAAACCGGCTAGAATGCCGATCCCGGCGACGACGACGATCTGGATCAGATAGACCCGGGCGATCATCCCGGACGTCGCGCCAAGCACCTTGAGCGCGGCGATGCTCTGGCGCCGTGCGGCGAGATAGGACGAGACGCCATTCCCGACGCCGATACCGGCGATGACGAGCGCGGAGAGGCCGACGAGCAACAGGAACTGGCCCATTCGCTGGACGAAGCGTTCTGCACCGGGCGCGGCACGGTCCCGGGTCTTGCTTTCCCAGCCCGCGGACGGGAATGCCGCCTTGATCCGGTCGACCGCGCGCGTGGGCGCGAGTCCCGACCGGAGGCGGACGCGATATTTGGTCTCGTACAGGCTGCCGGGCTGGATCAAGCCGGTCCGCGCAATCCCGGGCAACGAAACGATCGCGACGGGCCCCAGGGTGAAGCCTTCGCCCAGCCGGTCAGGCTCCTCGGCGAGGACATGGTCGACCACGAACTCGGCCGTACCCAGCCGGACCCGGGCGCCGCGGCCGACGCCCAGCCGGTCGGCGAGCGCGGGCGCGATCCAGATCCCCAAGTCACGCGGCGGCTCCGCTGCGCCCCCATCGGCAAACCGGACGGTGCCGTACAACGGATAGGCGCGGTCGACGCCCTTCAGTTCGATCGGCACGCTGGCCGTACCGCGCACCGCCGTCGCCTGCATGCGCACCGTCTCCGATACGGTGCCGAGCGCGGCCATCGCGCGACGCTCCTCGGATGTCGCAGCGCGCTGCGACGTGGCGAATTCGACGTCGCCACCCAGGATCGTGCTGCCGCGACTTGCCAGTTCGCCGTCGATCGCGCGGGTCAGGCTGCCGATCGCCGCCAGCGCGCCGACCCCCAGGAACAGACAGGCCAGCAGCAGTCGCAGGCCGCGGAACCGCAGATTGAGCTCGCGCCTGGCCAGACGCCAGGCGAGCCGCCAGTCGGTCATGCCTTCGCGCCCGTCACGGACCGCAACTGATCGCGGACGATACGCCCGTCACCGAGTTCGACGACCCGGTCGCACCGCGCCGCGAGGACCGGATCATGCGTGATGATGATCAGCGTCGCGCCCGTCGCCGCGCGTCGATCGAACAGCAGGTCCATCACCGCCGCACCCGTCGCGGCATCGAGGTTGCCCGTCGGCTCGTCCGCGAAGACGAGGTCCGGCCGCGGTCCCAGCGCGCGGGCGATCGCGACACGCTGCTGCTCCCCGCCCGACAGCTGGGTCGGATAATGCCCGGTACGGTGGCCGAGCCCGACCGCCTCCAGCTCATCGGCGGCGCGTGCGAACGCATCGGCCATGCCGGCAAGCTCCATCGGGACGGCGACGTTTTCCAGCGCGGTCATCGTCGGCAACAGATGAAATGCCTGAAGCACGATGCCGATACGACCACGCCGCGCGCGTGCCAGCGCATCCTCGTCGAGCGCGCCGAAATCGAGTCCCGCCACCTCGACCTCTCCGCCGCTCGCCTGTTCGAGCCCGGACAGCACCGCCATCAGCGACGATTTGCCCGACCCTGAGGGCCCGAGCAGCGCCACGCTGCTGCCCCGCGCAATGTCGAGATCGATGCCCTTGAGGATCGCGGTCGCTGCACTCGCACTGCCGAGCGTCAGCGTGACATTGCGGGCCGATATCACCATATCGTCGGAGGTTGATCGGGACATGGAGCACTTTACGTTGGAGCGATACAGGCCTTCATATGTAGCAGTCGCCGCGGTTCTCCAAGCGCTGGTCCTCGCGGGGTGCGATCGGGCGGCGGATAGCCCGGCCCCTGTGGCGGCCACCCGCGGCGCGGGCAGCGACACGGCCGTCGATGGTACAGCGGTCGCGATGCCTCCCGCGCCGGCCGGTCGCGAGCGCCTGATCCTGGCCTTTGGCGACAGTCTGTACGCGGGGTACGGCGTCGCGCGCGGTCACAGCCTGCCGACGTTTGCAGGCGACGCTCCGCCGCAAGGACGTCAACGCGACGATCGTCAATGCCGGCGTCTCGGGCGACACCAGCGCGGCCGGGCGCCAGCGATTCGCCTTCGCGCTCGACAGCCTGCCCCGCAAACCCGATCTCATCCTGCTCGGACTGGGTGGCAACGACGTGCTGCGTCAGATCGCGCCCGCCGAGACCCGCGCCAACCTGACCGCGATGATGGACGAGGCGCGCCGCCGCAAGATCCCGGTCGTGCTGACGGGCATGCGGGCGCCCCCCAATCTCGGCCCCGAATATCAGGCAGCGTTCGACACGATCTGGCCCGATCTTGCCAAGACCTATGGTGCGGGACTCTATCCGTTCATTCTCGATGGCGTGATCGGCGACGCCGCGCTGATGCAGCGCGACCATGTCCATCCGAACACACGCGGCATCGATCGGATCGCCGATCGATTTACGCCGATCATTCTGGGACAGCTTGATAAAGGCTGATACGGACCAATCGACCTGTTGACGACCGGACGAACCGCATGGTTGAGCATGGGGTTACGGGCGGCCGCAACGGGCAGCCGAGATGGGCAGCCGACAGGGGCCGCCGACAAGGGCGAATGCAGGGGCGGAACGATGCATCGAAGTGGGTTGATCGCGCGGCTCGAACGCCATCTTGCGCTGACGGAAGAGGAACGCGCAGCGATCTCGCGCGCCGAGCAACGCGAGATCCGGCTCAAGCCCGGCGAGATCCTGATGGCCGAGGGCGGGACCAGCCATGCACTGTTCGTCGTCCATTATGGCTGGCTGCATTCGGCGGCGAGGCTCGCGGCCGGCGGCCGCCAGATCCTGCGCTTCCATTATGCCGGCGACCTGATCGGCACGTCGAGCATCGCCTGGTCGCAGGCCTCGGCGACGCTGACCGCGGTGTCGGACTGTACCGTCACCGAACTGCCCAAGGCCGATCTGGGCCAAATCTTTCGCCAGCAGCCACGGCTCGCCGGGCTGCTCTATGCCATCGCCGCGGCCGAGAATGTCGCGATGAGCGACCGGCTCACCTCGATCGGCCGCAAAGGTGCGGCGGAGCGGCTGACCACGCTCCTGCTCGATATCCTGGCGCGTCTTCGGGTCACTGCCGGTGGCGTGATCGACTCCTTCGACCTGCCCCTGACGCAGAGCGATATCGGCGATGCGCTCGGCTTGACCAAGGTGCACGTCAACCGGACGATCCGTGCGCTCGAGCGTGACGGCGTGATCGAGCGCAACGGTCGACGAGTCCGGATCCTCGACCCGGAGCTTCAAATGCGGCGGACGGGCTTTTTCGACCGCTACGGCGAGATCGAGACGGCATGGCTGCCGCCGGCGCCGTAACCACGGCGCCAGTCCGTTTGGCGGTCAGTTCGGCTCGACGACGAAAAGCGTCACGCCTCATATTTGATGTCGTGCGGGTTGAAGACGGCGTCGGGCCGGAACCCCTCGTCGATCACGACGATATCCTTCAGCCCGGCGAGCTTGAACGTGCCGAGCTTGATCTCCTTGGGCGGCTGTCCGTCGCGCTGCAGCGTGACCGCGTCGACGAACACGTCATCATGGCGCGTGAACAGGATATGCGGCGCGAGTTTGACATGCATCCGGTTGTAGACCGCGGTCACGCACTGGCGCAGCGCGATCGCTTGCAGCAGCAGCGCGTTGGCGTTGCTCGGGACGGAACCGGGTGTCGAAGAAGCAGGCATATGGTGCATCGCAGCATTGTTTAATGGTGTCGCGGCGTTCGCACGAACGCGGCGGGGTGACAAGCGTAAACCGACGCTGCGGCGGGCTCAAGCCGCCGCGTCGACGCTGTCGGTGTGGCGTCGAAGCCCACGAGCCGCGCTGGCCCGAACGTCGTCGTGAGCGCGGCATCGGTCGCATCGCGGCCGCGCGCCATCAGGATCCGGCCGATCCGCGGCTGGTTGTGTCGCGCGTCAAACGTATGCCAGCGGCCGCCGAGATAGACGTCGAACCACGCCGAAAAATCCATCGGCGCATCGACCGGGGGAATGCCGATATCGCCGAGATAGCCGGTGCAATAGCGCGCCGGAATGTTCATGCAGCGGCACAGCGTGATCGCGAGATGCGCGAAATCGCGGCACACGCCCTGCTGTTCCTGATGCGCATCCCAGGCGGTCTTGGTCGCCCGCGCATGATGATAGCCGAATTCGATATGGTCGTGCGTGAATTGCACGATCGCCTGCACGCGCGCCCAGCCTGAGGGCACATGCCCGAAGAGCGACCAAGCGGTCTCGGACAGCCGGTCGGTCTCGCAATAGCGGCTGCCGAGCAGGAAGACGAGGATCTCGTCCGGCAGATCCTCGACGGCATGCTGAACGGCATCGGGATCGACTGGGTCGGGCTGCCCGTCATCCTCGATCGTGAAGTCGCACGACAGCGTCAGGCCGCCGGCGGGGACGGTCATGCGCGTGCAGACATTCCCGAACGCGTCGAGATAATCGTAGATCGGGACGTCGGGGCTTGCGACGATCCGGTGCGGGGTGACCAGATCGCGGTTGCGCGACGGGTGAAGGCTCAGCATCGCCATCAGCGGCGTCGGAACATCGGCTTCGAAGCGAATATCATAGCCGGCGCGGATCAGCATGCGGTCGTCTTTCTCATGCCCGGACCGGCTGCGGCGCGAGCGGGGTTGTGGCTGTAGGGGCGACGTCCGGACCGTCGACGGCGATGTCGACTGAGACGGTCATGTCGAGGAAGCTGCCGGGGAAGCCCGCCCAGCTTCCCGAGATCGGCACGGCCTGGTAGATGTCGCGGGCGATCGCGACGCGGATCAGCCCGCGACTGCCGATGATGCCGTTGGTCGGATCGAACTCGACCCAACCCGATCCGGGCAGATAGATGCGGACCCAGGCATGCGTGTTGCCGCCCCCGGTCCGCTGCTCGCGGCCTGAGGGGTTGTAGACATAGCCCGACACGAACCGCGCCGCGAAGCCGAGCGCGCGCGCCGCCTCGATCATCAGCATCGCATAATCGCGGCAGGTACCCTTGCGGCGGGCAAGCGTCTCGATCGGCGACTGTGTCCCCTTTTCGGGGCGCGGCACATAGGTGAAGTCGCGCCGGATCGCCGCGGTCATGTCGGACAGCATCGCCAGCGTATCCGTCCGCCCCGAGGGATCGAGGAACCGCCGCGCCCAGCGATCGATCTCGCGATGCGGATCGTGATGCTGGCGCTCGATCGACCGCAACAGGTCGGGCATGTCCTCGGACGAATAGGTGAACGGATAGGAGCGTGCGTATTGCTCGATATCGACCGTCGCGAGTTCGGCGGGGCTGTGATCAAGCCGCACCCGGCTGTCGAACACGAGTTCGCGCGAACGGCGATCGAAGGTCGCGATCGCCACCGAGTTGCCGAACACGTCGTGCAGCCAGCGCACCTCCGACGGTTCGGGGGTTATGGTCAGCTCGGCCGAAATCAGCTGCTGGTCATGGCTTTCGCGCGGACGGACCATGATACGGTGCTCGCCAAATGCTACCGGTTGCCGGTAAGTGTATCTCGTCACGTGAGAAAGTGTGAGAAATGGCATTCAGGATCCGTATCGCATGACCAACCGGACCGAGGGACCGCTGATCGCGGCAGGAGACAGGCCTCCGACCGTCATCGTCAACCCGAAAGGCGCATCATCGTTCCTCCTGATCGGCGATCATGCTGGAAATTCAGTGCCCGTGTCGCTCGGGTCGCTCGGTCTCGACGATGCCGAACTGGGCCGGCACATCGGCTGGGACATCGGCGTCGGCGAGGTCGGACGGTTGCTGGCGAACCGGCTCGACGCGGTCTTCATCCACCAGACCTATTCTCGGCTGGTCGTCGACTGCAACCGGAGCGAGACGCAACCCGATGCGATCGCCGAGACCAGCGACGGCACGCCGATCCCCGGCAATCGCGACCTGAGCGAGGCGGATCGAGCCGCGCGATATGCGGTGATCCATGCGCCCTATCATGCGGCGATCGCGGCCGAGATCGCACGCCGGGATGCCGCCGGACAACCGACCATTCTGGTTGCGCTGCACAGCTTCACCCCGGCGATGCGCGGCGCGGACGGAGCGGCAATTCGGCCCTGGCATATCGGCATCCTGCACGATGGCGGCGACACGCGCTTCGCCCTCGCGATGCTCGAGGTACTGGCAGATGAGCCCGACCTCGTGGTGGGCGACAACGAGCCCTATCGGATGGACCTGATCGACTATACGATCCCGCGGCATGCCTATCCTGCCCGGCGTTTCTATGCCGAAATCGAAATCCGCCAGGACCTGATCGGCGCACCCGACGCTGCGCCGCCTGGGCCGAACGCGTCGCGTCCGCCCTGACATCCGCCAGCGCGCGCGTCCGTTCCGCATGACACCAAACTTCCCGGGGATCGACCACCGCCTGTCTCGCGTTTGACGACCCGGGTCCAGTGACGCCGGCTGCATGGCTGGTCGTATGCCGGACCCGAGTTGGTGTTCCTGCGAGTAGAAAATTCGATGCCCTCGAGTCCGAACAATGTCCCCGGGAACGACCGTCAGCGCGTATCGGCACGTCCCGGCGAAGGCGACTATCGCGAAGTGTTCACCGCGATCGATATCGGCTTCGGGCTGGTCGATCTGATCTTTGACGGCGATCGCGTGATCGATTGTCGGTTCCTCGAGGCGAACGCGCAATTTCTCCGGCAGACGGGCTTGCGCGACCCGGTCGGACAGACCTGGCACGCGCTGCAGCCCGCACTGGATGGCGATTGGATCGGGACGTTCGGCGAGATCGCCCGGACCGGGCACGCAACCCGGTTCGAGACGCGCGTGGCGCAGGGCGATCGGCGCTATGATGCACAGGTCGCGCGGATTGGCGAGCCGGGCTCGGTCAGGATCGCCGTGCTGCTCAGCGACGTGACCGAGCGGCACAGGACAGAGACGCTCGCCCGCGAGGCCGAGGAACGGTTGCAGCTGGCGCTTTCGGCCGGGGGCGGGATCGGTACCTGGGACTGGGACATCGCCCGGGATCGCGTCACCGCCGATGCCCGGTTCGCTCTGCTGTACGGGGTGGATCCGGCGGCGGCATTGGCCGGCGCACCGATAACGACGTTCTTTCAAGGCATTCATCCGGACGACCGCGCGCGCACCGAGCAGGCAATCGAGATGGCCGTCCAATCGGGCGGCCCCTTCGAAGCCGAATATCGCCTGCTGGAGCGCGACGGGACGATCCGCTGGGTGATCGCGCAGGGCCGTTGCGAGCGCGCGGCCGACGGGACTGCGCTACGTTTTCCTGGGATCAGCTTTGAAATCACCGCCCGCAAGCTCGCCGACGTGCGGCAAACCGCGTTGCTGGCGCTCGGCGATGCGATTCGCGATCCGACCGACCCTGCGGCAATCGCCTATGCAGCGGCCGAAATCCTCGGCCACGCCCTGCAGGTCAGCCGGGTCGGCTACGGTGTGATCGACACCCTTGCCGAGACGATCACCGTCGAGCGGGACTGGAATGCGCCGGGAACACGTACCCTGGCGGGCATGCTGCAGTTCCGCGACTATGGGTCCTATATCGAGGATCTGAAGGCAGGGCGCACGGTCGTGATCGCCGATGTCGAGCGCGACCCGCGCACCGCTGCGGGTGCTGCCGGCCTGAAGGCGATCAGCGCATGGTCGTTCGTCAACATGCCGTTGCTCGAACAGGATGCCTTCGTCGCGCTGCTCTATGCCAATCACGATCAGCCGCGAGTCTGGGCGGACGAGGAACTCCAGCTTATGCGCGAGGTCGCGGACCGGGTTCGTGCGGCGACCGAGCGGCTGCGTGCGGAAGCAGCACTCCGCGAGAGTGAAGAACAGTTCCGCGTCTTCGCGCAAGCGGTGCCCAGCCTGATCTGGGCGGCGCGTCCCGATGGCGAGATCTACTGGGTCAACCAGCAGGTCTATGATTATGCCGGTATTTCGCCCGGCGCTCTAACTGGATCCGGCACCTGGCTGTCACTGGTTCACGCCGACGATCGCGAGGCCACGGCGACGACGTGGCAGGCCGCACGCGATACGGGCACTACCTATGCCGCCGAGTTCCGGTTGCGTAGTGCTGATGGCGGCTACCGATGGTTTCTTGCTCGCGCGGAGCCGGTACGGACCATCGGCGGCCAGATCACGCGCTGGGTCGGCACCAATACGGACATCGACGATGGCCGCCGGCATGCCGCCGAACTGCTCGCCTGGACCGAAACGCTCGAGGATCAGGTCGCCGCGCGCACCCGCGAGTTGATGGATGTCGAGGCCGCACTGCGCCAGAGCCAGAAGATGGAAGCCGTGGGCCAGCTGACAGGCGGGCTGGCACACGACTTCAACAATCTGCTGACGGGGATCATGGGCAGCCTCGAATTGCTCGGCATCCGCATCGCACAGGGACGGCTGGGCGATGTCGAGCGTTACTCGCTTGCCGCACAGGGTGCCGCCAAGCGTGCCGCGGCGCTGACGCACCGCCTGCTGGCCTTTTCGCGGCGGCAGACGCTCGACCCCCGGCCGACCGACGTCAACCGGTTGATCGGCGGCCTGGAGGAGCTCGTGCGCCGGACGGTCGGGCCCGATATCGCCGTCGAGGTGGTCGCCTCCGCCGGGCTGTGGTCGACGCTCGTCGATCCCAACCAGCTTGAAACGCGATCCTCAACCTGTGCATCACGCGCGCGATGCGATGCCAACCGGCGGGCGGCTGACGATCGAGACGGCCAATCGCTGGATCGACGCGCGGATGGGCCGCGACCGCGATCTCGAACCCGGACAATATGTCTCGCTCTGCGTGTCCGACAACGGCACCGGCATGCGCCCGAGGTCGTCGCCAAGGCCTTTGATCCGTTCTTCACGACCAAGCCCTTGGGTCTGGGCACCGGGCTCGGCCTGTCGATGATCTACGGCTTTGCGCGCCAGTCGGGCGGACAGGTTCGGATCTATTCGGAGGTCCGGGAAGGCAGCAATATCTGCATCTATCTGCCGCGGCATTTCGGTCCGTCGGACGAGGACGAACCGCAGCCCGACTTTGCCGAGGCCCCGCGCGCTATCCGTGGCGAGACGGTGCTGATCGTCGACGACGAGCCCACCGTTCGCATGCTGGTCGTCGAGGTGCTCGAGGAACTGGGCTATGCCGCTATCGAGGCCGCGGACGGGCCTGCCGGCTTGAAGATCCTCCAGTCCGACACGCGCATCGACCTGCTGGTCACGGATGTCGGCTTGCCGGGGGGGATGAACGGGCGGCAGATGGCGGATGCCGCGCGCGTAGGCCGTCCGGACCTCAAGATCCTCTTCATCACCGGCTATGCCGAAAATGCGGTGGTCGGCAACGGCCATCTCGATCCGGGCATGCACGTGATGACGAAACCCTTTGCGATCGACGCGCTGGCCGGCCGTATCCGCGATCTCATCCGCCTGGCCTAGTCCACATGCCAGGCCACCCCTGCCCGGGTTGTGCCAGTTCATGACGGAAAGTTCATTTAAGGGGTTTAACGCCGTTTCGGCCACAGCTAGAGGATCTGCTCAAAGGGGAAGCTAAGGCGATGATGCGGAAGGCAAGTTTACTTTCCGTCTGGGCGTGCCTGCCGGCGCTTGGCGCTTGCAACCGGCACCAGTCGACGCTGGCCCCGTTCGGCGAACAGGCTGATCAGGTGCTGTCGATCACCATCGTGCTGGTCGTCGGCGCGGTCGTCTTGGCGCTTGGCCTTGCGCTGCTGATGCGGCATGCGATCCGCGCGCCCGAGGGGCGGATGACGCACAAGGGCGGGATGAAGATGGTCCTGTGGCTCGGCGGGATCGGCCCGTCGATCCTGTTGCTCGCGCTGCTGCTCTACGCGTTGCCCGCGATGCGCCCACGACCGGTCGCCGATGCCGACCTGCGGATCGGCGTCGATGGCGAGCAGTTCTGGTGGCGCGTACGTTACGCCCCGCCCGGCGGCGCGGTCGTCGAGGCAGCGAACGAACTCCGCCTCCCCGTCGGCCGCACCGTCGAGCTGTCGCTGCGCAGCCCCGACGTGATCCACAGCTTCTGGGTGCCGGGGCTCGCGGGCAAGATGGACATGATCCCCGGCCGTACCAATCGCCTCGTCGTCCGCGCGACCAAGGCCGGAACATATCGCGGCGTCTGCGCCGAATTCTGCGGGCTGGGGCATGCGCTGATGGCATTCGACGTCGTCGCGATGGAGCCTGCCGCGTTCGAGCGCTGGCTCACCGCGCAGGCGCGTCCCGCGACGGTCACCGCATCGCCCGGCGCGAGGTTGTTCGCCAGCTATGGCTGCAGCGGCTGCCACAGCGTGCGCGGGGTGGGCCCGGCGGCAAAGATCGGCCCCGACCTGACGCATTTCGGATCACGTCCGACGCTTGCCGCAGGGATCCTGCCGATGACCCACGCCAATATCGCGCGGTTCGTGCGTCAGCCCGGCAAGACCAAGCCCGGCGTGCGCATGCCCGCCTTCCCGCAGATGTCGGCCGCCGAAGCCGACCAGATCGCCAGCTATCTTCAGGGGCTGAAATGACGACCGACAGTCCGGCCTATGTCGCCCCCGACCAGAACGATCCCGCCGTCCGAAAGGGCCAGGAGGATCGCCTGCGCGAGGTCTGGAAACCGCCGAGCGGCTGGTTCTTCCGCTGGACCGACGTCAACAATAACCGGATCGGCGTCTGGTACACGCTGACCGCGTTCGGCTTCATGCTGTTCGCAGGCGTGCTCGCGCTGATCATGCGCACGCAGCTGGCGGTGCCGAACAACGATCTCGTCACCGCGAACACGTTTAACCAGCTGTTCACGCTGCACGGCTCGATGATGATGTTCCTGTTCGCTGTGCCGATGTTCGAGGCGGTCTCGATCATCCTGCTGCCACAGCTGCTCGGCGCACGCGACCTGCCCTTCCCGCGGCTCTCGGGCTTTGGCTATTGGAGCTTCCTGATCGGCGGCGTGTTCGTCTCTGGATCGATCTTCTTCGATGCCGCGCCGGATGGCGGCTGGTTCATGTATCCGCCGCTGACGACGCGGACCGATCTGAGTGGGCTCGGCGCGGACATCTGGATGCTCGGCCTCAGCTTCATCGAGGTGTCGTCGGTCGCAGCCGCAGTCGAACTGATCGTCGGCGTGCTCAAATGCCGCCCGCCCGGCATGCGGCTCAACCTCATGCCGCTCTACGCCTGGTACATCCTCGTCGTCGCGGTGATGATCCTGTTCGCCTTCCCGCCGCTAATCGCAGGCGACGTGCTGTTCGAGATGGAGCGGCTGCTCAACTGGCCGTTCTTCAACGCGGAAAAGGGCGGCGACCCGCTGCTGTGGCAGCACCTGTTCTGGATCTTCGGCCACCCCGAAGTCTATATCGTCTTCCTGCCGTCGATCGCGCTGTTCGCGATGCTGATCCCGACCTTCGCGCAGCGGCATCTGCTCGGCTATCCGTGGATCGTGCTGGCGGCAGTCGGCACTGCGTTCCTCAGCTTCGGGCTGTGGGTCCACCACATGTTCACGACCGGGCTGCCCAAGATCAGCCTCGCCTTCTTCGCGGCAGCGTCCGAGGCGGTTGCGATCCCGACCGGTGTCCAGATCTTCGTGTTCATCGCGACGCTCTGGGCGGGCAACGTCAAGAAATCGACGCCGTTGCTCTACGCGAGCGGCAGCCTCGCGGTGTTCGTGATCGGCGGGCTTACCGGTGTGATGGTCGCGGTCGCACCGTTCGACTGGCAGGCGCACGACACCTATTTCATCGTCGCGCATCTCCATTACGTGCTGATCGGCGGGACGCTGCTGCCGCTGTTCGCCGGGCTCTATTATTACTGGCCGCTGGTGACCGGCAAGAAGCTGTCGGATCGGCTCGGGCGGACCGCGTTCTGGATCATGTTCGTCGGCATGAACCTGACCTTCTTCCCGATGCATTTGTCGGGCCTGCTCGGCATGCCGCGCCGCGTGTTCACCTACCCCGAGGAACTCGGCATCGGCGGGCTCAATCTCGCCTCGACCGCCGGCTCCTACATGTTCGCGCTCGGCGTGCTGATCGTCTGTATCGACCTCGCGCTGTCGCCGCGCCGCCCCAAGGCGCCGCGCAATCCGTGGAACGCAGGGACGCTCGAATGGCTGGCGCTGCCCGATGACGAGGACTGGGGCATCCGCTCGGTCCCGCTGATCGAGAGCCGCTATCCGATCTGGGACCAGAAGAATTTCGTCCAGAAGGTCGACGAGGGTCGTTTCTTCCTGCCCGACGCGGAGGAGATGCGGCGCGAGTCGATCATCACCACCGTGCTCGACTCACGACCGTTGCAGGTCATCCGCCTCGGCACGCCCAGCGTGAAGCCGATGATGACCGCGGTCGCACTGGCGGGCGTATTCATCCTGACGACCTATCACCTTTATCTGCTGTCAGCGCTCAGCGGCGTCGCGACGCTCGCCTGCGTGCTGTGGTGGCTGTGGACCGGCACCGCCGAGATCCCCGAAAAGCCGACCAAGCATATCGGGCACGGGATCGAGGTGCCGCTCTATACCTCGGGGCCATCGGCGCCGGGCTGGTGGGCGATGTTCATTACGATGATGGCGGATGCGACCGCGTTTTCGGGCCTCGTCTTCGGCTATTTCTTCTTCTGGACGATCCATAGCAATTTCCCACCCACGGGCGCGGGGCTGGACGGACCGGGCGTATTCTGGCCGATGGTCGCGCTGGCGCTGACGTTGACCGGCTGGGCGGCGACCGTCGGCGCGCGCGAGGTGCATCGTCGCGGCAACGTCGCCGTGGGCCGCCTATTGCTGGTCCTCGGCATCGTCGCAACGCTGTCGAGCCTGTTCGCCGGGCTCGCCGGGCCGTGGTATTCGGGGATGGACCCTGAACTGCATGTCTATCCGGCGATCGTCTGGACGCTCGCGATCTGGACGGCGGTGCATGCCGCGATCGGCGTGATCATGCAGGCCTATACGCTCGCGCGTAGCCTCGCGGGCAAGATGACGCCGGTCTATGACGCCGATCTGCGCAACATCACCGTCTACCATCATTTCCTCGCACTGACGGGCATCGTGACGTTCTGCACGATCGGCCTGTTCCCGGGGGTCGCATGACAACACCGAAGGACAATCGGAAACACTGGCGCGCGACCTGAAGGTCACGTTGTGGACGCTGATCGTCCCGCCGACGATCTGGGCCGTGCATTTCCTGTTCTGCTATCTGTGGGTCGCGGTGACGTGCGCCAAGTCCCCCACGCCGGCGACAGCGCTGACGGGCTTTCCCGTGGCGACCCTGATCGCGACGATCGTCGCGTTGCTCGGCATCCTCGCCGCGGGCTATATCGCGCGTGTCCAGTCGCAGACGCCGGGCGACGCCCCGCCGCATGACGAGGGGACCGCGATCGACCGGCTGCGCTTCCTTGCGCTGTCGACCCGGCTGCTCGCAGGCCTGAGCTTCGTCGCGGTGATCTTCACCGCGCTGCCCGTGATCGTCTTCGGCGACTGCCGATGAGGCGCGCGAGCCTCGCGCTCGGCGTCGCGCTGGCGCCGATCGGCTGGGCGTTCGCCGCCGCGCCGCTCGGCATGGTCGGCCACATGACCGGCCACATGATCGCCGTCGCAGTCGCGGCACCGTTCCTCGCCTATGGCATCGCGGGCAGCCGGTTCGATCCCGCCGAGCGCTGGCCGACGATCGTCACTCCGCTGGCCATGTCGCTGGTCGAGCTGGTCGTCGTGTGGCTCTGGCACCTCCCCGCGCTCCGGCTGCGCGTCGACATGCAGCCGGTTGCGCTGCTGCTTGAACAGGCGAGCTTCCTCGCGGCCGGCCTGCTGCTCTGGAGCGCGGTGCTTGGCACGCGCACCGGTGGCGCGACCGACCGGCGCGTATCGGGCGTCGCGGCGATGCTGCTGACGTCGATGCACATGACCCTTCTCGGCGCACTCGTCGGCCTCGCCCCGCGGCCGCTTTACGCGATGATGGCGATGCACCCGGCCGCGCACGGCCTCGACGCGCTCGAGGATCAGCAGCTTGGCGGCGTCGTCATGCTGATGGTCGGCGCGGCAAGCTATTTCCTCGGCGGGCTCGCGATGCTCGGCGGAGTATTGAAGACACGGAGCGCGACGGCATGACGATCCGCATTACCTGGGCGCGCGCGATCGCCGCGATCGTCGCGCTGGCGCTTGCCGGGCTGTTGTTCGCCTGGTCGGGCGTGTTCAACATCGCCGCCTCGTCAGGTCATTGGAAGATCACCGACTGGTTCCTTCACTGGACGATGCGCAACTCGGTGCGCACGCACGCCGCCTTCACCGCGCCCAACGATCCCAAGGCGAATGAAGGCCTCGTCAGCGCCGCGGGCCTGTTCCGGGCAAGCTGCGCCTCGTGCCACGGTGCGCCCGGCGTGCGTCCGCTGCCGGTGATGCAGGCGGCGACGCCCCCCCGCTCCCGACCTCGCCGTCAACGCGCGCGAATGGACCGACAAGCAGATCTTCTGGATCCTCAAGCACGGCGTCAAATACACCGGCATGCCCGGCTGGGCGGCCAAGGATCGCGACGATGAGGTCCGCCGCATGGTCGCGTTCGTCCGCCTGTTGCCGGAGATGTCACCTGCGACCTATCGCGCCCTGACCGAAGTTCCGGGCAGCGGTACCGCCGGTCCTGACGCAGCACGAATCGCCGTCTGCGCCGGATGTCATGGCACAGACGGCCGCGGCCGTGGCCAGCCCGATATGCCCGTGCTCGGCGGCCAGAACCCCGCCTATCTGCGTGCCGCGCTTCAGGCCTATGCGACCGGCAAGCGCCAGAGCGCGGTCATGGCCAACGCCGCCGCGACGCTGCGCCCGGAGAGATGACGCGGCTCGCGCGGCATTTCGCGGCCATGCCGGGTCTCGGCACGACCACAGCGTCGGGCAGCGTGAATGCCGCGCGGATCGTCCGCGAGGGCCTGCCTGCCAAGCAGCTTCCCGCCTGCGCGAGCTGCCACGCGCCGGGCAAGCCCTACCCGGTGCTCGCCGGGCAGAGCGCCAGTTACATCGCACAGCGTCTGCGCAACTGGCGGGGCGACGAGACGGTGGTCGACGCGTGCAAGTCGCAGGCGACGATGCCGGTGATCGCGCGCCGCATCCCCGAGGATATGATCGACCCGATCGCGGCGTATCTGGCCGGCAATAGCCTGCGTCCCGCCGTACGCGGGACGCAGCCCGGGTCAATCGCTCGCCGCGACGAAGACCGGTCCGTCCACGAAAAGGTCGGCTGCGCGCTCGCCGGTCGCGAGCCGCGTTTCACCCCACCATGCCGCAGGAACCGCCGCCCCCGATTGATCGAGCAGTTCCGCCGCGCAGCGTAGCGCGACCGCGACCCGCAACGTCTGCCCATTCGCGCGGCGCTCGAAGGCGAGGACATGCGCGGCACGCGGTCCGGTCACGTCGAGAGGGGCGTAGTCGCCTTGGGCGAATATTTCGGGTGAGGCCGCCCGGGTCGCGAGCAGGCGGGCGATCAGCGCGAGCTTTGCAGGCGCATCGTGCTCGAGCAGGCGCGCGCGGCAGGCATAATCCACCGGCCGGCGGTTATCCGGATCGACCAGGCTGAGATCCGCCAGCTCGGTGCCCTGATACAGATCGGGAACCCCCGGCACGGTGTAACGCAGCGCCGTCTGAACAAGCGCATTCGCCTGCGCCGCCGCCGCGGTCGCTTCGACAAGATCTTGCAGCTCGCGCAGAAACCGCGCGGAACGATCCGGGTCGAGCAAGGCGCGGGCGAGTACGTGACAGCGGTCCTCATAGGCCTCGTCGGGCGCCTCCCAGGACGACCGCAGCTTGGCCTCGCGCAGCGACTTTTCCTGCCACCCGACGATGCGCTCGGCAAAAGCGGCAAGCCCTGCGCGATCGTCGATCTGGAGCCCCTCGGGCCACGCCCCGAACAGCGTCTGCAGCAGCATATACGTATCGCCTGCATCCACCGCGTCGTCGATAGCGGCCGCCGCTGCGACCCAGCCCGTCACAGTCTCACGCCAGCGCACCGGGATCTCGCTCAGCACGGCGAGCCGGGCACGCACGTCCTCGCCACGCTTGTGATCATGCGTCGCCGACGCCAGCATCGCACGCGGCCAACAGGCGGCACGCTCCGCCATCGCGGCATGAAACGCCTCGATGGGCAACGTGAAGGCCGCGGGGTCGAACCCGACGTCGTTGCGCGACAGCAACCGGCCATAGCGGTAGAAGGCGGTGTCCTCGACGGCCTTCGCCACGATCGGTGCCGAGAGTTGCTGGAACCGCCTCACCGCGGCCGCGGCGAGATCCGGATCGCCCGGCCCTTCACCGGCGAGCCAGTCTAGGATCAGGTCGACGACCGGTCCTTCGCCGGGTGCCAGATGCGTCGCGACCCGCTCGCGCACGATCGCCCGGATCGCGGCATCGGCGGCGGGTGCCGCGATGCCGGTGCCATAGGTGCGATAGACCGGGAAGACCCAGAGCATGCGCTCCACCGCCCGCCGGATCATCCCCGTCGTCAGCCCGTCCCCTTGCGGCGTCGACCGTGCCAGCGCGACGAACGCCGCGACGCATCGGGCAAGCTGCCCCTCGAACTGCCAGGACAACATGTCCTGACGCGCGCGCAGATCCTCGGGCTCGAACGCGGCCGACCGGCCGCTGATATCCGCCCACAGTTCGGCGAGCGGTGCGGCGCCGTCCTCGTCATGCAACAGCGCGGTGACCTGCGCCATGAAGTCGTACCCGCTGGTACCATCGATCCCCCAGTCGGTGGCGAGCGGTTCGCCCTCTGCCAGGATCTTCTCGACGACGATATAGGCCGGATCCGCGCCAGCTGGCGTGATCGCATCGAAGTGCGCGCGCAGCGTTCGGCAATAGCCGGCGGGGTCGGTCAGTCCGTCGACATGATCGACCCGGACACCGTCGATCAGCCCCTCGGCATAGAGGTCGAGATACAGGCGGTGGCTCGCCTCGAACACTGCGGGGTCTTCCGCGCGCAGTCCGGCGAGATCGTTGATCGTGAAAAACCGTCGCCAGTTGAGATCGTCGTTCGCGGTGCGCCACGATGCCAGCCGGTAATGCTGCCGATCGAGCAACGCGGCCAGGTCGTCGCTCGTGGCGGTCGCGTGATCCTCGGGACGCAGCGGCAGACGGTGCTCGCCATAGGCGACGAGCATCGGCACATCGTCGACCATTTCGACGCCGAGCGCACCCTGCGCGATCGCCACCGACACCGGATCGCCCAGAATCGGGAGCAGGACGGGTTCGCGCCAGTCGATATCGAAGAATTGCGCATAATGGCTCGACGCACCGTTCGCAAGGACGTCGTTCCACCAGCCATTCTCGCCGCCTGCCACGCCCATGTGATTGGGAACGATGTCGATGATCATGCCCATCCCGTGCGCCTTCAACCGGTCGACGAGCCGGCGAAACCCCGCCTCGCCACCCAGTTCGGGATTGATCCGGGTCGGATCGACGACGTCATAGCCGTGCGTCGATCCGGACCGTGCCGTCGCGATCGGCGAGGCGTAGAGATGGCTGATCCCGAGCGCGGCGAGATAAGGCACCTGCGCCTCGGCGTCCGCGAAGGTGAAGTCCTTGTGGAACTGCATCCGGTAGGTCGCACGTGGCGTCATGACGCGCGCGCCGTTTCGATCAGGGCGATGCGTGCGGCAGTGTCGGGGCGCGCGAGCAGCGCGTCGGTGTTGTCTGGCATGCGTCTCCGCCAATTGGGGTGTTCATCGGTCGTGCCGGGAAGATTAGGCTGCTCGACGAGACCGACGAGGTCCTCGAGCGGGAAGATCGCCAGCCCGCATGGCGTCCGTGCGACATGCGCCAGCGCCGCGTCGACGACCGGCGCGGTGTCGCTCGGATCGGGCTGTGGCTCCGGCGCACCGAGCGCGGTCCACAGACGGGACCGATCTTCGGCGCGGGCGGCATGGTCGGCCGCCTCGTCCGCCGCCTCGCTGGTCCGGCCAAGGGCCCAGTTCCAGGCGATATCCCGCCCCTGCCACCAGCCCGCGATCGTCGCCAGATCATGCGTCCCGCTCATCGCGACCGCATCGACTGACCAGGATTCGGGGGAAATGAAATTACCGTCACCGTCGCGCTCGAACCAGAGCACGCGCATCCCCAGCATCGCCCGTGCGTCCATCGCCTCGCGAAACCCGTCGGGCACGGTCCCCAGATCCTCGCCGATGATGATCGCACGCGCGCGGTGCGATTCGATCGCGATGATCCGCATCATGTCGGCAAAGGGCATGTCGAGATACGCCCCGTCCGCCGCCGAGGCGCCGTCCGGCACTACCCATAGCCGCCGCAGGCCAAAGGCGTGATCGATGCGAAGCCCGCCGGCATGCGCCAGACCCGCACGGATCGTCGCGATGAACGGCGCGAAGCCGTTTGCCGCCAGCGCGCGCGGATCGAATCCCGTGATGCCCCAGGCCTGCCCGTCGGGGCCCAGCGGGTCGGGTGGCGCACCGATCGACAGACCGTTCAGCAGATCACCCCGCCGCCGCCACGCATGGCTGCCGCCCGGATCCATGCCGACCGCGAGATCCGCGACCAGACCGACCGCCATGCCGCCATCAAGTGCCGTGCGCTGCGCCCGTTCAAGCCCGGTATCCGCCAGCCACTGAAGGAAGACATAGAAGTCGCACGTATCGCGCTGCTCGGTCATGAACGCGGCCACCGCGGCGCCATCGGGATCCTGATAGGCGGCAGGCCAGTCCCGCCATCCCCGGCGCCCGACTGCGCAAGAAAATGCGCGTGAAGCGCGTCGAACGCGGCGTGGAAACGCAGGTCACTGCCGCCCCTAGCGCCGAACGCCTCGACCTCGGCCCGTACGGTGTCCGACAACGTGTCGAACCGTCGACGCAATGCGACGAGGCGATCCGGGATCGCGCCCGCCCAGTCGATCAATGCGCGCGGCGACCCTGCGTCTGCCTGCGCATCGCCCGCTATCACGGACGGAACGGCGAGCATGACGTTGAGGAACTGGCGGCTCGACGGGGCATAGGGGCTGAACCGGGTCGCATCCGCCGGGAACAGCGCATGTGTCGGGCTGATCGCCACCGCATCGGCACCGCGCGTCGCGAACGCGCGCACCGTGTCCGCAAGCGTGCCGAAGTCGCCGAATTCAGTGCCCCGGCCGTCGCGCAGGGCCGGGATCTGCACCGCCGGGCCCCAGAGACGCCCACCTGCGTCGACATCCGCAATCGTGACGCAGCGCGGTGGCGCGATCGCGAGCCGGATGTCCCGGCCGCCGATCGTGAGCATGTGGTATCCCGGCTCCGTGATGCCCGGCAGTTGCTCGTCGACGATCGTCACGGCACGCGACGACCCGTCCTCCACGTCAGGATGGCAGGTCCGTCGCCTGCTCCAACCGACACCCGCGCACCGATATCTGCCGAGACGAACGACGGAGGTTCGGCACGCGCCGCGCGTGCGGTAGCCAGGCTGGCGCGTATCGCTGCGTCGCAGTCGGCTGGAAGCCCGAGCGCGCTCAGGATCGCTCGCAACGCCTCGTCGGCTACGGTCTGCGCACGCCCGCCGGCATCCTGCCACCGGGGCTGCAAACCAGCGGCGGCGGCCAGGTCGTGGAGCAGACTCATGCCGCCAGCCACACGGCGACACTCGCGGGCTGCCCCGCATCGCCCTGCGCGAACAGCATCTCGCCGGAGGCTCCGGAAATGCGACCGGATCCTCGCCGAGATTGAGCGCGATCGTGAGCACCGCGCCGTCCCCCAGCGTCCAGCGCGCGACGACCGCTGCCGGCCCGATCGCCTCCGCGCCCATCGCGCGCGTGCCGGACAGGCGCGGTATGATCGCTCGCTGCCGGACCGCGGTCAGCGTGCGATAAAGATCGCGCCACGCATCGGCGTCGGGACCAGGCGCAGCAACCGACGCTCGAAGGTCGCGCGCGCATTCGGATCGGGGATCGCCGCGCGGGCGGATTCGTCGGCGAACGCGGCAAACTTCGCGAATTCCCGGCGCCGGCCATCGCGCACCGCATCTGCCAGCTCGTCATGGAAGTCGGTGAAGAACAGGAACGGCGTCTCGCTCCCCGTCTCGTCCCCCATGAACAGCAGCGGGATCTGCGGGCAGAGCAGCAGCAACGCGGTCGCGGCACGCAGCCGCGCGTGATCGGTGAGCAACGTCAGCCGCTCACCAAGCGCCCGGTTGCCGATCTGGTCGTGGTTCTGCAGAAACGACACGAATGCGGTCGGCGAGAGGTGCGCGCTCGACGTGCCGCGTGGCTTGCCGTCATGATTGGCCGACCCCTCCCCCTGATAGATGAACCCTTCGCCCAGGCACCGCGCGAGACGCTCGGCCGGCCGGTCGGCGAAGTCGGCGTAATAGGCGCTGGTCTCGCCCGTCAGCAGCACGTGAAGGACATTGTGGAAGTCGTCGTTCCACTGCGCGTCATAGCCGCCGGACCGCAGCCGATCGGCGTCGTTGCGCTCGTTCTCGAGGACGAGGTGGACCGGCCGGTCGGTCACCGTCGCGCGGATCTCAGCCGCCATCGCATCCAGAAACCGGTCATTGTCGATCGCGTGAACGGCGTCGAAGCGCAGCCCGTCGATCCGATAGTCGGTGAGCCACATCAGGGCGTTGTCGATGAAGTAGCGCGCAACGGGCTCGACATCGACCGCCACCGCCCCGCCCCAAGGCGTATCGACGTCCTTGTGAAAGAACGATCCGGCATAGGCGCCGAGATAATTTCCGTCGGGTCCGAAGTGATTATAGACGACATCGAGCAGCACCGCGACGCCCAGCGCGTGCGCCGCGTCGACCATCGCCCTCAAATCGTCGGGCGTGCCGTAGCTCTCGGCGACCGCATAGGGCAGGACTCCGTCATAGCCCCAATTGCGCGTGCCGCCGAACGCCGCGACCGGCATCAGCTCGATCGCGGTCACGCCGAGCGCGGCGATCTCGGGCAGGCGTGCCGTGATCCCGGCGAAACCACCCATGGTGCCGGCATGGACCTCCATGATCACCAGCTCCTCCCAGCGCCGCCCGCGCCAGTCGGTCGATTGCCAGCGATACGCAGCGGGATCGACGGTGACGCTCCAGCCATGCACACCACCCGATTGCTGGCGCGAGGCCGGATCGGGCACGACCAAGTCTTCGCCGATTCGGAAGCGATAGCGCACACCTGCCCCGACATCGGCGGTCGCGGTGAACCATCCGTCGGCCTGCCCGTCCATCAATATCGCCGCGGCCCCGTCGATCTCGAGCGTCGCCCGGTCGGCATCGGGCGCCCAAAGCCGGAACGCTGTGCCGCCGCTCGTCGGCGTCGCGCCCCACGCGCTCATGCCGGATCCATCGTCCAGGACAGCAGCGCCGCACCCTGTGGTGCGAGGTCATAGCTGTCGGTGATCGGCATCGGTAGCTGATCGGGCTTGGCGCTGTCGATCAGTACCATACGCTCGACCTCGGAGGGCGGTGGCATGGTGAAGGTCAGCGGACCCTCCGACGCGTTCAGCAGCAACGACACGACCTGGATCCTGCCATCCTCGCACAGCGCCGCACGACGCATCGTCAGCGCACGGCCATTGGTGTTTTCCCAGTCCTCAGGCGACAGCTGGACACCGCGCTCGTCCCACCATTCGATGTCCTTCAGACCCTCCGCCGGGGTATCCTCGCCGTAGAGGAAATTGCCCGCGCGCAGCATCGGATAGTCGCGCCGCAACGCGGCCAGCCGCGCGGTGAAGTCGATCAATGCTTCGCCCTCGGGGGTCTTCGCCTGCGTCCATTCGAGCCAGCTGATCTCGTTATCCTGGCAATAGGCGTTGTTGTTGCCGCCCTGCGTCCGCCCGAACTCGTCGCCCGCGACGAGCATCGGCGTGCCGAGCGAGGCGAACAGCGTCGTCAGCATCGAGCGCGCGACCCGCTTGCGCGTTTCCGCGATCGCGGGATCGTCGGTCGGCCCCTCGACACCCCAGTTGCGCGAGCAATTGTTCGAATGGCCGTCGCGATTGTCCTCGCCATTCGCCTCGTTGTGCCGTTCCTCATAGGCCGTCGTGTCGGCGAGCGTGTAGCCGTCATGCGCGCCGAGCAAATTGACGCTGGCCCAGGGGCGCCGGGCACGGCGATCGAACAGATCCGCCGACCCGGTCAGCCGCGCCGCCAGATCCGCCCGCTGCGCATGGTCACCGCGCCAGAACTTGCGGACGGTGTCGCGGTACTTGTCGTTCCATTCGGCAAAGCCCGGGGGGAAATTACCCAGCTGATAGCCACCCGGACCGATGTCCCACGGTTCGGTGATCAGCTTCAGCCGGCCCAGCACCGGATCCTGGCGCAGCACGTCGAAGAAGCCGGCGCCCGGATCGAAGCCGGTATCTGTCCGCCCCAGCGTCAGCCCGAGGTCGAAACGGAACCCGTCGATCCCGAAGCTCGTCGCCCAGTAGCGCAGCGAATCCGCCACCATCTGGATCACCCGCGCTTGGTCAGGTTCAGCGTGTTCCCGGTCCCCGTGTCGTTGATCGAGAAGCGCGGCTGATCCTTGACCAGCCGGTAATAGCTCGCATTGTCGAGCCCGCGCCACGACAGCGTCGGCCCCTGCTCGGACCCCTCGCACGTGTGATTGTAGACGACATCGAGGATCACCTCGATCCCCGCCGCATGGAGACGGCGGATCGACCGGCGCAGCTCGTTGTGACTGTCGGTCGCGAAGAAGGAGCGTTCGGGCGTGAAGAAATTGAGGGTGTTGTACCCCCAGTAATTCCGCAGCCCCTTCTCCTGCAGGAACCGGTCCTGCGTATAGCTCTGGATCGGCAACAACTCGAGCGCGGTCACGCCCAGCCGCTTCAGATGATCGATGACCTTGGGATTGCCGAGCGCGGCGAACGTCCCGCGTTCCGAGGGCTGTACCTCGTCGAACAACTTGGTCAGGCCCTTGACGTGCGCCTCGTAGATCACCGTCTCGGACCAGGGCGTGTTCGGGCGAACGTCGCGCGACCAGTCGAAATGGCTGTCGGTCACGACACCCTTGGGCATGGTCAACGCATTGTCGCGCCGATCGAAGCTCAGATCTTCGCGCGCTGACTTGACCTGATAGCCGTACATCGCGTCGGTCCAGCGCAGTTCGCCGGTCATCGCCTTGGCATAGGGATCGAGCAGCAGCTTGTTCGGATTGAACCGGTGGCCCTCTTCGGGTGCGTACCGGCCATAGGCGCGATAGCCATAGGACAGCCCCGGCTGCGCATCGGGGAGATAGCCGTGCCACACCTCGTCGGTCCATTCGGGCAGGACGTAGCGCTTGAGTTCACGGCGGCCGCTGTCGTCATAGACGCACAGCTCGATCTTCTCGGCATTGGCCGAATAGACCGCGAAATTGACCCCGAGCCCGTCGAACGTGGCGCCGAGCGGATAGGCCGAACCGGCCTCGAGCGTATCAGGCAGAAGATGCAAAGCGAGCCCCCAGATTGACGCCAACCTCCACCATTCTAGCAGCGCGGCGGCGTGTCAGGGCGAAAACCCGCCTGCTCTCGGCAATGTTCCCGGTTCGGTTTCTTTTCCCTGTCGACGCAAAATCATCGGTCGGATCGAGCAAGGCGGGTGACGCCGATCGGCGTCACCCGGTGCATCGCCGCCGCTATCCGAGCTGCTCGAGTTTCGCTTCCGGGGCTGCGGCCGAGGCGCGGAACCGCGCGACGCTCGTCTCCTCGAACGGCTTGGCAACAACCGTCGATACCGTCTTGAAGTCCGCGGTGGCATGGTCCGGCGTCAGCGTCAGGACGATGAACCCCTTGCGATCCTGGTCGCAGAAGCGGACCTCGTCATTGGCGTCGGCGATCAGGGTCCCGATCCCCGGTATCAGCGAACCATAGGACGGGCTGGTGATCGCGGTCGCACCAAATTCGACCGCGACGAGCTTCCCCGATGCATCGTGCAGATCGTTCGCCCAGCCGGCATGGCTATCCCCCGACAGTACGACCGGTCGCGACCCCGACCGCTTGAACGCGGCATAAAGCCGTTCGCGCGCTGCGGGATAGCCGTCCCAGCTGTCGAAGTTGAACGGCAGACCCGCGCGATAGGATGCCATGCTCGCCATCAGCGCCGTGCGCCATTTCTCGGGGAGCCGCGCCATCATCGCGGCGAAGCGATCGGGGCCGAGCTGCTTCTCGATATCGGGGCCGGCGACGCGCGCCATCACCACCTGGTTGCCGAGTACCTGCCACGGCTTGCCCGCCGTGACTGAAGCCGCCATCGTCCGCTCGATCCAGGCGAGCTGCGGTGCGCCCAGCATTTCGCGACCCGGCTGCGCGCGCTCCGCCATCATCGGGGCATATTCGGCAGGCGCAATCGCCTCGCCCTTCGCCGCGACCTGCCTGCTCCGCGCGAGCAGCCGCGTCTCGACCATCACCAGCGTCGCGAGATCGCCGAACTCGAAGCTGCGGTTGATTGCCTCCCACGGCTCGCCGGGCTTCGGATCGCGGATCGGCATCCATTCGAAATAGGCCTGCATCGACGCGGCCTTGCGCGCCTTCCAGTCGCCCTCGGTCGCCGGGTCATGGTTCTCGGCGCCACCGATCCAGTCGTCATTGGCGACCTCGTGATCGTCCCACACGCAGATGAACGCCGCGCGGGCATGCGCCGCCTGCATGTCGGCGTCGCGCTTTACCTGCGCGTGACGCATCCGATAGTCGGCGAGCGTCACGATCTCATGCGTGGGCTCGACCAGACGGCCGATCTTTTTGCCGATGTCGCCGCCATAGCCGTCGATGGCATATTCATAGATGTAGTCGCCGAGATGCAGCACCGCGTCGAGCCGGTCGAGTTTCGCGATCGAAGCATAGGCGTTGAAGAACCCGCCGGGGTAGAGCTGGCACGACACCACGCCCATGACGACATCCGCCACCGCGCCGCGGGGCAGCGTGCGGACCCGGCCGACGGGTGAGCGCGTGCCCGCCGCGGTTTCGAACCAGTAGCGATACTCGGTCCCGGGTTTCAGCCCCGTCACCGCAACCTTGGCGGTGAAGTCGCGCGCCGCCCGCGCCGCGATCCGGCCCGAACGGAGGGGCGTGTCGCCCTCGCGCAGCGCGACATGCCAGGTCAGCGCGATATCGCCGGCCTGTTCCAGATCCTGCGGGGTCGCGCGCGTCCACAGGATCGCGCCGTCCGCCGAGGGATCGCCGCTCGCCAC
>NZ_JRVI01000079.1:0-23911 GCF_000783375.1 Sphingomonas sp. Ant20 | reverse complement strand
GTCGGCAGACGCTGACGGAACGCTATGACGCCACCATGGTGAACGGCGATCCGCGGCTGTTCGTGCAGCGCAACGCGACCGCGATGCTGACCAACGAGACCCGGCTGTGGCGGCCGATGCGCGCCGGCTTCGGCTGGGTGGTGGGCGGCAGCTTCACGCACAACCGGACGCGGCTGTCGCGCGCACTCGGCGCAGTCGAGGCACCGGTGCCCGTGACGGGCGTTACCAACCGGATCGACGAGGCGACGCTCTATGGCGAGGCCAGCGTCGCGCTGTTCCCCGGATTGATCGCGACCGGCGGCGCGCGCGTGACACGGGCCGCGCTGTCGGGAACGGGCCAGGATCTGGCGGAGGCCCTCGCTCCGGTCGCGCTCGCGCGTGCGCAGGTGACCGCCAGTCGTCGTGAAACGAGCCTGTTGCCGTCCGGATCGCTGATCGCAACCGTGCTGCCGCGGCTGTCGCTCTATGCCCGGTACCAGCAGGGGTTCCGGCCCGGCGGGCTCGCGATCGAGAGCGACTTCGTCCGGCGGTTCCGCAACGACCGGGTCCGCACGATCGAAAGCGGCATACGGTTCGGGCAGAGCGGGATCGACGCGGTATCCGTGTCGGCCGGGCTGTCACATACGCTCTGGGACGATATTCAGGCGGACTTCATCGACGGGTCGGGGCTACCGAGCACTGCCAATATCGGCAACGGCCGGATCTGGTCGGCAAGCGCGGCGGCCGCCTGGCGACCGGTCGCCGGGCTCACGATCGACGCCGGGCTGACCTATAACGACAGCCGGGTGACCGAACCCAGCCAGGCCTATGCCCTGGCGTTCGCGCGGATGAGCCAGGTTCCCAATATCGCCCGGTTCGCAGGGCGGTTGGGGCTCGACTATAGCCGGCCGCTCTGCGGTGACCTCGACCTGCGGGTCTACGGCTGGGCGCGCTATGTCGGCCGCTCCCGGCTCGGTATCGGCCCGGTGCTCGGGGAGGAGCAGGGCGATTATCTCGACACCGCGCTGACAATGCGGGTCGGCCGGCCGACACTGGGTCTGACGCTCGGCGTGACCAATTTGACGGATGGCACCGGCAATCGCTTCGCGCTTGGCACGCGTTCCAGATCGGCAGCGGCCAGATCACGCCATTGCGGCCTCGCACGTTGCGCCTGGGGATAGACGCGGCATTCTGAAAAGCTGCGCAGCCCGGCAAGGCTGCGCGGCAATGGTTCCGTCCTGTGTTCGAAACATATTCGAAAAGGGACCTGGTTCATGCGTCGTATCCTGCTTGCCTCTACCTGCCTGATGGCGGTCGTTCCGGCCCATGCGCAGACCACGATCGAGACCAAGCGCACCGATGCGGTGCGGACCTCGACCGTGAAGGCCGGGGCGCCGGATGCGATCCGGATCACGACGGCGGGATCGGTGACCCCTGCCGGCGGCACGGCGGTGACGATCGACAGCGTGCATGCCGTCACCAACGAAGGCACCGTCCAGGTCACCAATGCGGACAATGCCACGGGCATTCTCGCGGTTGCGGGGACCGGCGGCGGTATCACGAACAGCGGCAAGATCATCGTCGACGAGACCTATGAGGCGACCGACGTCGACAAGGATGGCGATCTCGACGGCCCCTTCGCTGCGGGCAGCGGCCGGACCGGCATCCGCACCGCAGGCGCCTATAGCGGTGCCATCACCAATACGGGCGCGATCACGGTCGAAGGGAACGAGTCCGCAGGGATCTGGCTCGGCGGCCCGCTGTCCGGCGCGCTCAAGACCGAGGGCACGATTGCGGTGACGGGAACGAACGTCGTCGGCGTGCGGACGAGCGACATCACCGGCAACGTCCGGCTTGCCGGGACGGTGGCGGCGATCGGGCAGGGAGCCGTGGCGGTCCGGCTCGATGGCGCGATCACCGGTGCGCTGGTGGTGCAGGGGGCGCTCGGCGCGACGGGCTACCGCACCACCACCGCGCCGGCGGATCCGTCGAGCTTGATGCCGACGACCTGTTGCAGGGCGGATCGGCGCTGGTCGTCGCGGGCAACGTGTCGGGCGGGATCGTCTTCGCGGTGCCGCCAAAGGATGCCAGCACGACCGACAATGACGAGGACAAGGACGGGATCGACGACAGCAAGGAAGGATCGGCGTCGGTGACCGCCTATGGCGCGGCGCCCGCGGTCCAGATCGGGTCGGCGACCAATGCGGTCGCGATCGGCGCAGTCGCGGGTAGCGGCACGAATTTCGGCCTGATCGTCGATGGCGGCATCGGTGGCAGCGGTGTCTATGCGGGTGTCACCGCGACCGGCCTGTCGATCGGCGGCCTTGGTGGCAGCGTGTCGATCGTCAACGGGATTGCGGTCAACGGCACGGTCCAGGCGCAGGCCAACGGGGCGAGTGCGACCGCGATCCGGATCGGCAGCGGCACGACGACGCCCGAACTGCGCAATGCCGGAACGATCGCGGCGGCAGGCGGCGGTACGACCGCGTCGCTGTCGAGCGCGGTCCTCGTCGAGGCGGGCGCGACGGTCGGCACGATCCGCAACAGCGGGACGATCAAGGCGAGCGCACAGGCCGCCGATGGCAGCGCCACCGCGATCCTCGACCGGTCCGGCCGGGTGACGCTGGTGGAGAATAGCGGGGCGATCACCGCAAGCGGTGCACTCGCGACGTCGGAGCGCAACGTCGCGATCGACCTGTCTGCAACGACGGCGGGCGCCACCGTCCGCCAAACCGCGGTCGCGGCGGGCGTCACGGCGCCGAGCATCGTCGGCGACGTCCGCTTCGGTACGGGGAACGACGTGTTCGAGATCGCCGATGGCACCGTGTCGGGCACGACCCGGTTCGGCGGCGGCGCGAACCGTCTCGCGCTGTCGGGCGACGCAGCCTATGCGGGGGCGGCGCTCTTCGGCACCGGCAACGACACGATGGCACTTGCCGGGACGGCGGTGTTCAGCGGCGCGGCGGATTTCGGTGGCGGGGCGGACACGCTGACCATCGGCGGGACATCGCGCTTTTCGGGCACGCTCGCGAACAGCGGCGGGCTGGCGGTGACGGTCGCAGGCGGTACGCTCGACCTGACCAAGGCGGCAACGATCGCGTCGCTGGCGATGGGTTCGGGCAGCGTGCTGGCGGTGACGCTGGACAAGACCGGGGGGACGGGGACGTCGATCACCGTCGCCGGGGTGGCATCGTTCGAGAAGGACACCAAGCTCGCGCTCAAGCTCGCCAGCATCACCGGTGCGGAAGGACGGTACACGGTCCTGCGTGCGGGGAGCCTGACCGGCGCGGCAAACCTGACCGCCTCGACCACGCTGTTGCCGTTCCTTTACAAGGGTAATGTCGCGACGGGCACGGGCAACGACGTTGCGATTGACATCGTCCGCAAGACCACGGTCGAACTCGGCCTCAACCGCTCGCAGACTTCCGCCTACAATGCGGTCTATGCGGCGCTCGGTACTGACGCCAAGGTCGGCCAGGCGTTCCTGAACATCAATGACGGCGACGCATTTCGCGGATCGCTGCGCCAAATGCTTCCGGATCATGCCGGCGGGACGTTCGAGACCGTGACGATGGGCTCGCGCGCGACCGCCCGGGTGATCGCCGACCCGCACGGCCCGTTCAAGGACGAGGGGCAGTGGGGCTATTGGGTCAGCCAGGTCGGCTGGGGCACGTCGAAGAGCATCGGCGATACCGGCGGCTATGACGTGACCGGCTGGGGCGTCTCCGGCGGGGCCGAATACAAGACCGGGCTGGGCAATATCGGTGCCTCGCTCGCCTATCTCAGCGGTCGCGATGCCGATGAGGGGACCAGCAACGAAGTCAGTTCCAATCAGTATGAGCTCGCGGCCTATTGGCGTGGGCACTGGGGCGGGCTGAACGCCAATGCCCGCGCCTCGGGTGCACGGATCGGGTTCGACGGCGTGCGGCGATTTGCCGGCACCGCGGGGACCGAGGCGGTCCAGCGCGTGTCGAGCGCGGACTGGAACGGCACGCTCTACTCGGCGTCGGGCGGCCTGTCCTATGATGCCGATCTGGGCAATATCTCGTTCCGGCCGATCATCGCGGTCGATTATTACAAGCTGAAGGAGGACGGCTATAGCGAAACCGGGGGCGGCACCGCGATCGATCTGGTCGTCCAGTCGCGCAGCAGCGACGAACTGGCGGTCACCGGCAGCGCGGCGCTGGGTCTCGATCTCGGCGGGCAGAACCAGGACGCAGGCTGGTTCCGCTTTGAGCTCGAGGGCGGGCGGCGCGAACTCGTTGGCGGGGGGCTGGGTGCGACGACCGCGGCCTTTGCCGGCGGGACCGCGTTCACGCTGACACCCGAGGAGCGCACCAGCGGCTGGGTCGGCAAGCTGCGCGCGGTCGGCGGCAATGCAGCGTTCCGCTTCGGCGGCGAATTCAACGCCGAGGAGCAGCAGGGCCGCGCCGCATTGTCGCTGCGCGCAAGCCTGCAGATCGGGTTGTAACGACGGAAGACTGGTCTGCCCGCGTCAGCGCGGTGCGGACCAGTCCCCGGACTTGCCGCCGCGCTTTTCGAGCAGGCGGATCCCGTCGATCTCCATCGCCTTGTCGATCGCTTTGGCCATGTCGTAGACGGTGAGCAGCGCGACCCCGACCGCGGTGAGCGCTTCCATCTCGACGCCGGTCTTGCCGTCGGTCGCGACGGTTGCGGTCGCGGTGACGCCGCTGGCGTCGACGTCGAGGTCGAGCGTGATCTTCGTCAGCGGCAGAGGGTGGCACAGAGGGATCAGATCACTGGTCCGCTTGGCGGCCATGATCCCCGCAACGCGGGCGACGGCGATGACGTCACCCTTCTTGGCCGAGCCCTCGGCGATTGCGCGCGCGGCCTCGGCCGACATTGTGATCCGGCCGGTCGCGACCGCCTCGCGTGCGGTCGGCGTCTTGCCGCCGACATCGACCATCCGCGCGGCACCCGCCGCATCGACATGCGTCAGCTGGCTCATCCGACCAGCGCCCGCGTCGCGGCTTCGACATCGTCCTGGCGCATCAGCGCTTCCCCGATCAGGAAACACCGGATCCCGCGCTCGGCCATCGCGTCGAGGTCGGCGCGCGTCGTCAGCCCGCTTTCGGCGACGAAGGTACAGTCGCGCGGTGCCTTGTCGACCAGGTCGTAGGTCCGTTGGAAGTCGACGGTGAAGTCGCGCAGGTCGCGGTTGTTGACCCCGATCAGCCGCGATTTGAGCTTGAGCGCGCGATCGAGTTCGTGCGCATCGTGGATCTCGACCAGTACGTCCATCCCGCATTCGAGTGCCGAGGCCTCGATCTCCGCCATCTGAATATCGTCGAGCGCGGCGACGATGATCAGGATCGCGTCGGCGCCGATCGCGCGCGCCTCGGTCGCCTGCCACGGGTCGACCATGAAATCCTTGCGCAGCACCGGAATCGACACGGCGTCACGCGCGGCGGACAGATAGGCGTCAGCGCCCTGGAACCATTTTTCGTCGGTCAGCACCGAGAGGCAGGCGGCACCGCCCGCCTCATAGGCGCGGGCATGCGCGGGGGGATCGAAATCGGCGCGGATCAGCCCCTTGGACGGACTGGCCTTCTTGACCTCGGCGACCAAGGCATAGCCGGACTTCGCATCGAGCGCGGCGCGGAAGCCGCGCGGCGCGGACATGCGGGCGATGCCGGCATCGATGTCCGACAACGAGGTGGTGGCCTTGCGCGCGGCGACTTCGGCGCGCTTGGTCTCGAGGATACGGTCGAGCATGGTCATGTCAGTAGGCGATCCAGCGGTCGAGCAGCGCGTCGGCGCTGCCGGTGTCCAGGGCGGTGGCGGCGAGCGCGGCGCCTGCGACAAGGGTGGGGACGGTCCCGGCGACCATCAAGGCCGCGGCGGCGTTGAGCAGGACGGCGTCGCGGTAGGCGCCCGCCTCGCCCTTCAGCAGGCGGCGGAGCGCCTCTGCATTATGGGCGGCATCACCGCCGCGAATTGCCGTGATCGCATGCCGCGGCAACGCTGCATCGTCGGGCGTGACGCGCGCGGGAAGCGCGACGTTGCCGATGGACGCAACGACGCTGGGGCCCGCGCCGGACAGTTCGTCGAGCCCTTCCTCGCCGGAGACGACGAGTGCGGCCTGGGTACCGAGCTGGGCGAGGGCATCGGCGTAGAGCGGGACATAATCGGGCCGCGCGATGCCGATGAGCTGACGCGTCGTTCGCGCGGGATTGGCGAGCGGCCCCATCAGGTTGAAGATCGTCCGCCTGGCGATACGCTGACGGATCGGGGTGATCCGCTTCATCGCCGGATGGTGATTGGCGGCGAACAGGAAGGCGATGCCGATGTCGCGCAGGCTGGCCTCGGCGGTTGCGCCCGCGCGGTCCATGTCGAGGCCGAGGACTTCGAGCGTGTCGGCGGCGCCGGCCTTGCTCGAGGCGGCACGGTTGCCATGCTTGGCGACGGGCACGCCGCAGGCTGCGACGACGAGCGCGACGGCGGTCGAGACGTTGAGCGTATGGTGGCCATCGCCGCCGGTGCCGCAGACGTCGATCGCGCCCGGCGGCGCATCGATCGGGATCATCCGCTCACGCAGCGCACGCGCGGCCTCGGCGATCTCGATACTGGTTTCGCCTCGCTCGGACATGGCGATCAGGAATGCGGCGATCGCGTCTTCGCTGGCGCGCGCGTCGAGGATGTCGGCAAACGCCGCACGCGCGGTCTCGCGCGAAAGCGGCGTCGTCGGATCTGGCAGGAGCACGGTGGTCGTCATCGATCGAGCCCCTCGCACAGGCGGTCGGGCAGCTGATGCGGAATCCCCGCGAGCGTCAGGAAATTGGCGAGCATCGCGTGGCCGTGTTCGGTCGCGATGCTCTCGGGATGGAACTGCACCCCGTGGATCGGCAGCGTCGCGTGGCGGAACCCCATCACGCTGCCATCCTGCGCGGTCGCGTTGACGACGAGCGTGTCGGGGACCGCGTTGACGATCAGCGAATGATAGCGCGTCGCGATAAACGGCGAAGGGAGGCCGGCATAGAGGCCGGTGTCATCATGGACGACCGGCGACGTCTTGCCGTGCATCAGCCCGCCACGTTCGACCTTGCCGCCGAAATGCTGCCCGATCGCCTGATGGCCGAGGCAGACGCCAAGCAGCGGCCTGCCGGCATCCGCGCAGGCGGCGACGAGGTCGAGGCTGACGCCCGCTTCGGTCGGCGTGCAGGGGCCGGGGGAAATGAGAAACGCCTCCGCGCCGGACGACAGGGCCTGTCCAGCGGAGATCGCATCGTTGCGGACGACCTCCACCTCGACACCCAGTTCCATCAGATAATGGACGAGGTTCCAGGTGAAGCTGTCGTAATTGTCGACGACCAGGATCATGCGTTCGCCATAGACGAAGTCGAAGCCGGTGCAACGGGGATGCGCATCGGGCGACGCTGCACATCATGTCGGCCATAATCGGTGCAGGGCAAAGCGCGGGGCATGCTATTCAGCACGGAGCAACCTGCGGCGGCAGACGTTGTCTGTCTGCAAGGAGTTTTCCACCAATGTTCCGTCTCACCGTCCTCGCCGCGCTGATCGCGCTTCCCGCCCTCGCTTCGGCGCAGGAGCAGACGGCCGAACAAGGCCAGCCCCCGCAGCGCATCCGCAGCGTTACGCTGGGGGCTGGGCAGAAGTGCCCGACATCGACCAATGGCGAGATCGTCGTTTGCTCGACGCTCGATCAACCCTATCGTATTCCCAAGGAACTGCGCGATACCGCACCGATCGCCGCGCAGAACCAGAGCTGGGTCAACCGGGCTGCAACCGTCGATCAGGTCGGCCGCGTCGCGGGCGGGCTGCCGGACACCTGTTCGCCGGTCGGTACGGGTGGACAGTCGGGATGTGCGCTCGCGCGTGCCCGCGCCTATTCGGCCGAGCGTCGTGCGCAGGCTGCCGGGCAGGCTATCGATCCCTGACGCCACAGCGAGCGCTATCCGGATCCTAGGCCGCGGTTGTCATCTGACGCCCGCGGCCTTTTACTGTGTTTGTCGAACGATGGCGGGATTACTGCCCGTAGGACGTCCCGCGGCGCGCGCGACCGCTTCGCGGGCGGCGGCGAGGATCGCCCCGGCCTTGGCCTCGCATTCGCGCTGTTCGGACACGGGATCGCTGTCCGCGACGATTCCCGCCCCGGCCTGTGCATGGATCATCCCGTCCTTCACGACCGCGGTCCGCAACACGATGCACGAGTCCATCGATCCGTCGGGAGAGAAATAGCCGACGCCGCCGGCATAGGCGCCACGTCGTTCGGGTTCGAGTTCGGCAATGATCTGGCACGCCCGGACCTTGGGGGCGCCGCTGACTGTGCCCGCCGGGAACCCCGCGAACAGCGCATCAAGCGCATCGCTGCCGGGCGCGAGCGACCCGACGACGTTCGAGACGATGTGCATGACATGACTGTAGAATTCGACGCCGTAGCTTGCCGTGACGCGGACCGACCCCGGCGCCGATGCCCGTCCGACATCGTTGCGGCCGAGGTCGAGCAGCATCAGATGCTCCGCGCGTTCTTTCGGATCGGCCAGCAGGCTGGTCCGGTTCGCCTCGTCCTCCGCAGCACTGCGGCCACGTGGGCGGGTCCCGGCGATCGGGCGGATCGTCACCTCGTCGTCGCGGACGCGGACGAGGATCTCGGGCGAGGATCCGATCAGCGCGAAGCCGGGAAGATCGAGGTGGTAGAGGAAGGGCGACGGATTGATCCGCCGCAGCGAGCGATAGAGCTCGAACGGCGGGAGCGTGAACGGCGTGCTGAAGCGCTGGGCAAGGACGACCTGGAAGATGTCCCCGGCCACGATATAGTCCTTCGCGCGCGCGACCATCGCGCCGTAGCGATCCGGCGACAGCGCCGGCGTGTAGGACGGCTCTGGTGAGACCGCCCGGACCGGCGCCGGTACCGGCGTGGTCATGAGCTTCGCGGCGACGGCGTCGAGTCGCTCTTCGGCACGCGCGACGATCGTGGCGGGATCCATCGCGGGATCCGGCCAGGCGGGGGCGACAAGAAACAGCGCATCGGCGAGCCGGTCGAAGACGAGAACCACCGAGGGACGCACGAAGATCATGTCGGGCAGGCCGAGCGGATCGCTGTCGGGTTGCGGCAGGGTCTCGACCAGACCGACCGTCTCATAGCCGAAATAGCCGACCAGACTGGCGAGCGCGCGTGGCAGCTCCTCCGGGACGTCGCTGCGGCATTCGGCGACCAGAGCGCGCAGGGCATCGAGTGTGGGCAGCGCACAGGGCTCGAACGCCTCGCGATCCGTCGACCAGTGACGGTTGATCTCGGCACGATGACCCGCGGCACGGAACAGCAGGTCGGGCGCAAGGCCGATCAGACTGTGCCGTCCGCGTGTTGCGCCGCCCTCGACCGACTCGAGCAGGAAGTCGCCACGCCCCGGCTCGATGAGCTTGAGGGCGGCGGCGACCGGCGTCTCCGTGTCGGCGACCTGCCGCCGCCAGACGAGGGCAGGGCGTCCGGCGGCGAGCGCCGCGCGTGCGAGCTCAGTTATTGGAACCACCCTGTGCCAGCAGTTCGGCCCGGACGCGGGCGACGGCCTTCGGATCGGTCTTCACGCCGACCTGCGCGCGGACGGCCTTGACGAACTGGTCGACATATTCGCGGCCGACACTGCGCGCGATCGAACCGCGAGCGGCCTGGATCGCCGCCTGGTTGCCGGTCGCATTGCCGCGATCGATCTTGTCGAGCTTGACCACGAACCAGCCATCGGGGCCGGCGATCGTCTTGGCGGTACCCTGCGCCATGCTGAACATCAGGCGCAGCACGGGCGGGGTGTTTTCGGGGTTCTGCATGATCTGCGCGCGCGACGCCGTGACGGGGCGCGCGGGCGGGACAGGGAAGCCCGACTGCCCCAGCGCCTGCTGCAGCGGCATGCCCTTGTTGATCCGGGCCAGCGCGGCATTGGCATATTTGCGGGCGGCCTGGCTGGCGCGGTCGGCCATCAGGTCGCGCATCACGGCAGGACGGACCTGTGCGAGCGGACGGGGTGCTGCACGAACGACACGGCCGAGCGCGACGACCGCGAAGCTGCCGTCCGACCCGGTCTGGACCATCTGCGGCGCATCACCCTCGGTGGCCTGGAACGCGGCGCTGACGATCGGCGCAAGCGCGGCGTCGGGCTGGGTGGCGGGCGCGTCGGGGTTGGTGCCGTTGGCAACGAGGCCGGGCGTGGTGATCGCGGTCAGCTTGCGGTCCGCGATGATCTCGTCGAACGTCGCATTGTCCGACAGGCCATCGTCGATCGCGTCATGGATCTTGCCGAGCGCTGCCTGTGCCTTTTGCGCGCTGAGTGCTGTGGCGATCTCGCCCCGTGCCTGGTCGAGCGTCTTGGCGGGGACGTTCTGGATCGAATCGATGCGAGCGATCGTCCAGCCGAGCGGCGTACGGACGGGGCCGACAACCGCGGCATTCGCTGCCGCGAACACGGCATCCGCGACCTGCGGGCTGGTCGTGCCGGCATAGGCGGCCTTCTCGACAGCCGTCTGCGTCGATGCCTCGAGCCCGGCGGCGCGGGCGGCGTCGGCGATCGCGGTTCCGGCCTTCACCTTGGCAGCGATCGCGGTGGCGCCTGCCTGATCAGCGACGACGACCTGCGTGATCGTGCGCTTCTCCGTCGGGGCATAGCGGGCGCGATCCTGCCGATACTGCGCGGCGATTTCCGCGTCGGTCGGGACGGCCTGCGCCTTGACCTGCGCTGCGTCGACGACGGCGTAGCGGATGACGCGGCGTTCGGGGATCGTGTAGCGCGCGACGTTGCGACGATAGAAGGCGTTCAGTTCGGCGTCGGTCGGCGCAGGGCCGGCCGGCACCGCGGCGGTCGGGATGAAGCCGACGAGACCGCTGCGCTTCTCGAGCAGCAAGGAGGCGAAGGGGAGGGCGAGCTGGCTCGGGACCTGCGACGCGCCGCGCGTCGGCAGGATCAGCTGCTGCGCATAGGTGTCGCGGACGATGTCGGCGCGAATCTGCGCGTCGGTCAGCTTCCGTTCGACCAGCACGCGCTGATACAGGGACGGATCAAACTTGCCGGTCGGGCCCTGCAGCGCGGGGATGCTGGCAATCTGCCCGTCGACCGCGCGCTTGCTGACGACCATGCCCTGCTGCCGGCCGAACTGCTCGAGCGCGAGGCTCGCCGTGATGCGGTCCAGCGTGCCGTCGAAGCCGCC
This sequence comes from Sphingomonas sp. Ant20, assembly GCF_000783375.1. Taxonomy (NCBI): domain Bacteria; kingdom Pseudomonadati; phylum Pseudomonadota; class Alphaproteobacteria; order Sphingomonadales; family Sphingomonadaceae; genus Sphingomonas; species Sphingomonas sp. Ant20. The sequence goes on along the minus strand of NZ_JRVI01000079.1, from coordinate 12,757 downwards.
CTGCTGGACATAGCTCGCCATGTCGAGCGTCGGCTGCTGCTGGCGGAAGCCTTCCATCTCGGTCTGGACACGCGTGCGAAGCTCGTTCGCCGTCACGTCCGCCTTGCCGACCGTCGCGACGTCGTCGGCGGCGATGCCGCTTGTTCCGCCGCCCAACCCGGTCATGTCACCCGCCGCGAAGGCGAGTGCGATGACGCCGAGGAGGCCGAAGGTGATGATCACGCCGAACCTCGACTGGGTGAGGCGGCGGAAGAAACTGAGCATGAATGGCCGATCGACAGGGACTGAGTTCCTTCCGCTTTACGGTGCGCATCGGCGCGCTTCAAGCTTGTGCCGTTCCGTGTCGGCGCTATCCGGGACCGATGATGATCGGGAGAGTGCGATGCGGCGCAAGTTGGTAGCGGGAAACTGGAAGATGAACGGGTCGCGCGCGGCGCTGGCCGAACTCGACGCGATCGCGGCGGCGGCGGCGGCGGCGCCGGACGTCGATGTGGAAATTGCCGTGCCCTTCACGCTGATCGCCGCGGCGGCTGATCGCGCGCCGGCGCTCGCGATCGGTGCCGAGGATGTGCACGAGGCCGATTCGGGCGCGCATACGGGTTGCGTTTCGGCGGGGATGGTGAAGGAAGCGGGTGCGCGCTTCACGATCGTCGGTCATTCGGAACGCCGTGCTGACCAGCACGAAACCAGCCACGACGCCTGGGCGAAGGCGGCGGCGGCGCGGCGGCAGGGGCTGCGCGTCATCCTGTGCTGCGGCGAAACCGAGGCCGAACGCGATGCCGACCGGGCCGAACGTGTCGTGCAGGCGCAGATCGAGAAGTCGGTGCCCGACAATGCGGACGGGAGCTGGTTCACGCTGGCCTATGAGCCGCGCTGGGCGATCGGCACCGGACGCACCCCGACGCTCGACGAGATCGCCGCGATTCATGCGATCGCGCGGGCGAAGCTGCGTATGCTGATCGGCGATGCGGCAGCGGGCGTGCGGATCCTCTATGGCGGGTCGGTGACGGGCAGCAATGCCGCGGCGATCCTAACGACCGCGAATGTCGACGGCGCGCTGGTCGGTGGCGCCAGCCTGACTGCGGACAAGTTCGTCCCGATCATCGAGGCCGCGGCGAGCATCGACAGCGTCGGCTGACCCGCCGAGAGCGCGGCACGCCCTATCGTCGGGCGTGCCGCGTCAGGCCTTTGGTCAGGGGGCGCCGTACCGCGTGCTCAGCATCGCGAAGGCGGCGCGCAAGGCATAGGCCTCGCCCCCTTTGGGGCGGCCGGGCTTCGCAATCGGGCGCCAGGCGAACACGTCGAGATGCGCCCAGGCGATGCCGGGCGGCACGAAGCGGCGCAGGAACAGCGCCGCGGTGATCGCGCCGGCAAAACCGCCATCGGGCGCGTTGACCAGATCGGCGATGTCCGACTTGAGCATGTCGTCATACCCGTTCCACAACGGCATCCGCCAGAGCGGGTCGGCTTGGTCATGGCTGGCGGCGATCAGCTCGGCTGCGAGCGTCTCGTCGTCGGTGAACAGCGGCGGAAGATCGGGGCCGAGCGCGACACGCGCCGCGCCCGTCAGCGTCGCGAAGTCGAGGACCAGCGCAGGGCGGTGCTCGACCGCGCGGGTCAGTGCGTCGCCGAGAACGAGCCGCCCCTCGCATCGGTATTGGTATTCTCGACCGTCATGCCCTGTCGCGTGTCGAGTACGTCGCCCGGGCGGAAGGCATTTCCGGCAATCGCATTCTCGACCGCGGGGATGAGCAGGTGGAGCCGGACGGGGAGCTTCGCCCCCATCACCAGCCCGGCCAGGGCGAGCGTGTGCGCGGCGCCGCCCATGTCCTTCTTCATCAGCCGCATGCCCGCCGACGGCTTGATGTCCAGGCCGCCCGAGTCGAAGCAGACGCCCTTGCCGACCAGCGCAACGCGCGGGTGCGTGGGGTCGCCCCATTCGAGCTCGATCAGCCGGGGCGCGCGTGCCTCCGATGCTGCCTGGCCGACCGCGTGGATCATCGGATAGCCGCTGGCGAGCGCGTCGCCGCGCGTCGTCGTCACGGTCGCGCCATGCCGTGCGGCGAGCGCTTCGACCGCCGTCTCGAGCTCGGCGGGACCGAGATCCGATGCGCCGGTGTTGACGAGGTCGCGGACCATTGCGGTCGCCTCGGCAAGACGGATCGTCGGCTCGATCGACGCGACTTCGCTCGTCAGCAACACGCGCGCAGGCTTCGCGGCGGGCTTGCGATAGCGATCGAACTGATGCTGTGCGAGCATCCAGCCGAGTCCGGCACCCCCCACGTTGCCCTGCGCGAGGCGGTAGGTGCCCGCGGGGAGTGTGGCACCGAGCGAGGCGATCCGCCACGGCGACGACATCGCCTCGTCACAGACGAGCAGCATCGACCATGTGTCAGGGGCGTCGCCGGGCAGCACGGCGCGGTCGCCGGGCTTGCCGGTCAGGCCATGCGCCGCGACCGCGGTGCGGATGCGCGGCGGCTGAGCACCGAGCCAGCTCGCAAACTCCTCCGGACGGACGACGTGGATCGGCGTGGCGGGCTGGCCGCGGTCGGGCTGAAGCAGGGAAGAGAAATCGGTCATTGCGTGCCAGTTACTGAGAGGGAGCCACGAGGAATTGTTCGTACCGGCCGCTCGCACCGGGTTCGGCATAGGTGCTGAGCGAGAGCGTACGGTCGGGATAGGTGATGCGATAGGTGCGGTTGACGAAGCCGCCGCGCAAGCGGGCGCGGCCGGTCTGCGCAAAACCGGTCGGTTCGCCGAGCGCGCCGAGGCTCGACTTATAGTCCGCGAGCGCGACCGGCTTGAAATAGAAATTGGCGTCCTCGGTCAGGCGGCTGCGGTCGAGCGTGCCGGTGCGGAGCTGATCGTAGACTGCGCGTGCCCTGGGCAGGGCGGCGGCATCTTCTGCGCTCGCGGCGGGGGGTGGCAGGACGATCTTCGCGATCCCGCTCGAGATGCGGCCGACCGCATCGCTGAACCAGCTGTTGGTAAGCACGACGATCGCCGCCTGATCGTCGGGATACACGATGTTCTCGGACAGGAAACCGACCGCCTCGCCGCTATGCTCGACGTAGCGACGCCCGTTGGTGGTGCCAGTCGAGACGCCGAGGCCATAGCCATTGGTCGATCCGTCGACGAGCCTGATAGGGGTCTCCTGCGCCGCCCAGTCGTCCGCGGGCAGCGTGGTGCGGGTAAGCCGCGCTACGTCCCATTTGGCGAGGTCCCGCGCACTCATCGACAGCTCGCCCGCGGCATAGAGCCAGCCCGGCGCACTCGGCGTCTCGGGACGGACGGGCCCGAGCGCGAAACGGCCATAGCCTTGTGGAAAGCCCTTGCCGATCGCCTTGTCCTGATCGAGTGCGCGAATGTCGAGCGGCTTGAAGATGCGCTGCTGCAGGAAGTCGAGCAGCGGTTGTTTCGCGATCTTCTCGACGATCAGGCCCGCGACGACATAGCCGGTGTTGGAATATTGCCACTGCGTGCCCGGCTCGAAATCGAGCGGCTTCTTCCCCCAGCGATCGACGATCTGCTGCGGCGTGACGGGGGTCGCCATTGCCGCAAAGCTGTAATCCTGCGGCCAATAGTCCTGCAGGCCCGAGGTGTGGCTGAGCAACTGGCGGATCGTGATGCGGTCGCCGCCGGTCACGCCGGGGACATATTTTGCCACCGTATCGTCGAGGCTCAGCCGGCCCTCATCCTCGAGCAGCAGGATCGCGGCGGCGGTGAATTGCTTCGAAATCGACGCGATCTGGTAGGGCAACGCCGGATCCGCCACGGCGATCGTTTCCGACGGCTTGCCATAGGCCTTGGCGAATATGATCCGCCCGCCGCGCACGATCGCGATCGATGCGGACGGGACGCCCGTATCGCGGAGCGAACCGGCAACGAGCGTATCGATCTGCGAGGTTTCCGCAGGCGTGAGCGACTGGGCGATGGCTGGGAGAGGAAGCGCGAGCGCGGCGAGCGTGAACAGGCGAAACAGCATGGCGACATCGAAGCAGAAGGCGGGTGTCGGCGCAACGTCGCAACTTAATGTCGAGCTAGCTGAGGAGCTTAACCCATATCAGGTTAAACGGCGGAACACGCTCGAGCGCGGGGACGTTTCAGCGGCATCGATCACGTCATCAAAACAGATTGGGAACTGCCATGCTCTGGACCATCGCCGTCATCTTGCTCGTCCTCTGGCTTGCCGGTTTCGCCTTTCACGTCGCGGGCGGGTTGATCCACATCCTGCTGGTGATCGCGGTGATCGTGGTGCTCGTGAAGCTGTTCACCGGTCGCAACGTCGTCTGAACGTGTGAGCCCCAAGGTGCAGGCGTTTTCGCGTGCACCTTGGGGTAGTACCGTTGCGTCAAGACCGACGCAGGCGCGTCAGACCGGCACGCCGTACAGATCATGGTCGTCGGCATCTTCGATCGTCACGGGTACGATATCGCCGACCGTCAGGTGACCTGCGTCGCGCAGGAAGACCTCGCCGTCGATCTCGGGCGCATCCGCCTGTGAGCGACCCGTCGCCCCTTCGTCGTCGACCACGTCGATGATCACGTCGAGGGTCCGGCCGATCTTGGCCTGCAACTTGGCCGCGGAAATCGCCGCGGTCTTTTCCATGATCCGGGCGTAGCGCTCTTCCTTGAGCTCCTCGGGCACATGGTCCGGCAGCAGGTTGGCCGCCGCGCCCTCGACCGGTTCGAACCGGAACGCGCCGACGCGGTCGAGCTGCGCCTCGTCGAGCCAGTCGAGCAGATACTGGAAATCCTCCTCGGTCTCGCCGGGGAAGCCGACGACGAAGGTCGAGCGGATCGTGATGTCGGGCGCGATCTCACGCCATTTGTGAATGCGCTGGAGCACCTTGGCGTCGTTGCCTGGGCGCTTCATCCGGCGCAGCACCGCTGGCGCGGCATGCTGGAACGGAATGTCGAGATAGGGCAGCACCAAGCCCTCCGCCATCAACGGGATGACGTGGTCGACGTGCGGATAGGGGTAAACGTAATGCAGCCGCACCCACGGCGCGATCTTGCCGAGTTCGCGCGCGAGATCGGTCATGTGCGCACGAACCTCGCCGCCACCCTTCAACGGCCAGACCGAGTGGCGCAGGTCGACGCCATAGGCCGACGTGTCCTGGCTGATGATTAGCAGCTCCTTCGTACCCGCGGCGACCAGTTTTTCGGCTTCGCGCAGGATCGCGTCGGGACGACGGCTGACGAGATCGCCGCGCAGGCTCGGGATGATGCAGAAGGAGCAGCGATGGTTGCAGCCCTCGGAGATCTTCAGATAGCTGTAGTGGCGCGGCGTCAGCTTGAGCCCGGCATCCGGAATCAGGTTAAGGAATGCGGAGGGCGGCATCGGAGCGGCTTCGTGGACCGCGCCGACGACCTGCTCATATTCATGCGCACCGGTGATCGCGAGCACCTGCGGGAAGCGCGCGCGAATCGCCTCGGCTTCCTTGCCCATGCAGCCGGTGACGATGACACGGCCGTTCTCGGCGATGGCTTCGCCGATCGCCTCGAGGCTTTCTTCCTTCGCCGAATCGAGAAAGCCGCAGGTATTGACGAGGACAACGTCGGCGCCGGCATAGTCGGGCGACATCTGATAGCCGTCGCCGCGCAGCTGCGTGAGAATCCGCTCGCTGTCGACGAGGTTCTTCGGACAGCCGAGCGAGACCATGCCGATCTTGGGCGGAGTGGGGAGTATGGTTGCCATGGGAGCCGCGCACATAGGCGCAAAGTTCGGTTTTTTCTAGGCGGTCGAGATGCGATCCGTCATGGCCGGGTCTGAGGACAGGGAAAGGGACCCAAAATGCTGGCGATTGGATTGATGTCGGGGACATCGCTCGACGGGATCGACGCCGCGCTGATCGAGACCGATGGCGAGGCGATGGTCCGCCCCATCGCGTTCCGTGGGGAGCCCTATTCGGATGCGGCGCGCGCGGAACTGTTCGACGCGACACGGATGGCGCTGACGTTCGATCGGCCGCGCGCCAGTCCGCCAATCGTCGCGGCGGGTGATCTCATCACGCGTACGCATGTCTTCGCGGTACACAAGCTGCTGGCGGATGCCGGTGTCGCCGCAGCGGAAGTAGACGTGATCGGGTTTCACGGACAGACGATCGCGCATCGGCCCGATCGGGGCTGGACCTGGCAGATCGGCGACGGCGCGGCGATGGCACGCGCCACGGGGATCACGACGGTATCCGATTTCCGGTCAGCCGATGTGGCGGCGGGGGGGCAGGGCGCGCCGCTGTTGCCGGTCTATCATGCGGCGCTGGCGTCCACGCTCGACGGGCCGGTCGCGGTGCTGAACCTGGGCGGGGTCGGCAACATCACCTTCATTCCCGGTGCGACAAATGGCAACGACTCGCTGGTCGCGTTCGATACGGGGCCGGCGAACGGCCTGATCGACAGCTGGGTCGAGGCGGAGACGGGCGCGCGCTACGACAAGGGGGGCGCGCTGGCGGCGGCGGGGCGCGTCGACGAGACGGTACTGACGGCGATGCTCGATCACCCGTTCTTCGATGCACCGCCGCCCAAGTCGCTCGATCGCAATGACTTCACGATTCAGCCGGCACGCGGGCTGTCGGCGGCGGATGGCGCGGCAACGCTGACCGCATTTACTGCGGAGACGGTTGCGGATGCGGTCCGGCATCTGCCCGCGCGACCAAAGCGGCTTTTGGTCGCGGGCGGTGGACGTCATAATCCGACGATGCTGGCCATGATCGCCGCGGCGACCGGGCTGGGCGTTGAGGCGACTGACGCGCTCGGGTGGAACGGCGATGCGCTGGAGGCGGAAGGTTTCGCCTATATGGCGGTGCGGACGCTCCGCGGGCTGCCGATCAGTTTTCCAGGAACGACGGGGGTGCCAGCGGCGATGGCTGGCGGGGTCGTCCACGCGGTTTAAGGCTACTGAACATGCGAGAGGTGATGGCCCGCCTTTGTCGGCGGGCCATGCATTTCGATTAGTGGGACTTCTTCGGCTTGCCGGGCTTCTTGGGCGCGGGCTTTGGCGGAGTCTTCTTTTCCGGTGCGTCCTTTGCGCGGAGCGCAGGTGCGGCGATCGCAGCAGCAATGCCGGCGACCAGCGTGGCGCCGACCGCGATCGCGGTCTTCGGGTGCGACTTCACCGCGTCGGTGGCGGTGGCGATGCCGGCCTTTGCCGCGTCCGTCGCATCGTCCATCCAGTCGCCCTTCGCGGCGGGGGCCGGCGTGGCGTCGTCGTCATGCTTGACCTTGGCATGGGGCATGGCGGAATTCGGGATCGACGACATAAGCTATTCCTCGCACAGGGATGATGCACGCTAAACCGACCGGATCCATGACGGTTCCGTTACGGGATCGCGCAGGCGGGGCCTTAGCGCTTGCGGGTCAGCTCACGCATCGCGTTGTCGAGACCGGCGAGAGTCAGCGGGTACATGCGGTCGGTCATCAGTTCGCGCATGAGGCGGACCGATTGCGAGTAGCCCCATTGCGCCTCGGGCACGGGGTTGAGCCATGCCGCAGACGGATAGGTGGTCGTCAGGCGCTGCATCCACACCGCGCCCGGCTCCTCGTTGAAATGCTCGACCGAGCCGCCGGGATGGGTGATCTCGTACGGGCTCATCGACGCGTCACCGACCAGCACGAGTTTGTAGTCGTGGCCGAACTTGTGGAGCACGTCCCACAAAGGTGTGCGCTCGGCGAAGCGGCGCGTGTTGTCCTTCCACACGCCTTCGTAGGGGCAATTGTGGAAATAATAGAATTCGAGGTTCTTGAACTCGGTGGTCGCGGCCGAGAAGAGCTCCTCGCAGAGCTTGACGAAGGGATCCATCGATCCCCCGACGTCGAGGAACAGCAGCATCTTGATCGCATTGCGGCGTTCGGCGCGCATGACGATGTCGAGATAGCCCTGACGTGCGGTACCGGCGATCGTGCCGTCGATGTCGAGTTCGTCCGCCGCGCCGTCGCGCGCGAACCGGCGCAGGCGGCGCAGCGCGATCTTGATGTTGCGCGTGCCGAGTTCGCGCGTGTTGTCGAGATTGCGGAACTCGCGCTGGTCCCAGACCTTGAGCGCGCGCTTGTGCCGGCTCTCGCCGCCGATGCGGACGCCTTCGGGATTGTAGCCGCCATTGCCGTACGGAGAGGTGCCGCCGGTGCCGACCCATTTGTTGCCGCCCTGATGGCGTCCCTGCTGTTCCTCAAGCCGCTTCTTGAGCGTCTCCATGATCTCGTCCCACGAGCCCAGCGACTGGATCGCGGCCATCTCGTCCGGGGTGAGGAATTTCTCCGCGACCGCCTTCAGCCAATCCTCGGGGATGTCGGTCGGCGTCGTGCCATAGCTCGTGGCGAGGCCGCGGAAGACCTTGGCGAAGACCTGGTCGAAGCGGTCGAGCAGCCCCTCGTCCTTCACATAGACCGCGCGGGAGAGGTAGTAGAAATCTTCGGGTGTGCGCTCGATCACCTCGGCGTCGAGCGCCTCGAGCAGGAGCAGATGCTCCTTGAGACTGGCCGGGATGCCCGCGCTGCGCAGCTCGTCGAGAAAGTTGAGAAACATTTCCTCATCCTGCCTCTCCAGCCCCGCGAAGTCGAGGGGCGAGTCGAGGATCGGGTATGCGCGGTCAGCTGCCCGGGACGTATGCGTCGATCAGCGCACCGACATAATCCGGATTGCGACTGGTCAGTTCGGCCGCGGGTCGCGCATCGCCGTGGATGAAGCCGTAGACGGGGTAGATCCCGCCGCCGAGGCCGTCGACATCCTTGTACCAGACCTTGACGCGGCTCCAGTCATTGGCTGGCGAGACGTCGAACAGCGTGACGTCCTGTTCGGCATGACCGCGTTCGCCGTTCTGGCGCGACCAATTGGCATGGGTCAGCATCACGACGCGCTTCTCGACGACGCGGCTGATGACCGCGACATGCCCCATAGGCAGGCGGGCCGTCTTGGCGAAGACGATGACGGAGCCCGTCTTTGGTCGGTGCGTCCGCTCGTACCGGCCATCGGCCTGACGCCACCAGGTCCAGGCATCGCCATAGATCTCGATCCCCGAGGCCGCCCGCGCAAACGGAACGCACTGGCCGACATAGTCGAGCAGCGATGCCTGTGCAGCAGACCCCGCGCCGATCGTGAGGACAGCGGAGAGAAGGGCGCGACTGAAGCGATTCATCCCGTGATCCTAAAGGCCGTCCCATGACCGCCATGTTGCCGCCTGTGGTTAATGGCATGACGATGCGCCAGCCTCAATATGGATTAGACGACAAGGCGTTGCGCGCGTGCGGTAGTCCGTAAAGCGCCCAGTCGGTTCCCGACAGCATCCCCCGGCGGCGGACGGTCCGGAGCGTATAGACGCGTCCGCAGCGTCGCGTCGTGGCCGCCGCGCCGCCGTCGTCGAGATCGACAAAGACGAACTGCGCAGGTCGGCATTCACTCGTCAGAACGAGCGGATAGCGCGCCGTCGCGGCTGCGACCCGAAGCGGGGCAACGGGCTGGAGGTGATCGACATGAACGCGCGCGCCGCCCGGTGCTTCGATGCGGACGCGGGCGATGGCGGCATCGATATCGCCGCGTCGTCGCTTAATGTCCTGCGCGATGTCGTCGACTATGCCGATCGCGAGGAGGGTGAGAGCGAGCGCGGCCAGCATCCTTGACCGCGGGCCTTTCGTCAGCGCGGTGGCGATCAGGTCGGTCAGGAGCAGCAGTATAGCCACGCTGGAGAGCAGAAAATAGCGCGGCATCCCCGTATTGGCGACCTGAAGCGTGGCGAGGGCGATCGGCAGTCCTGCAATGGCGAGCATCGCCAGCCATGCCATTGGTCGTCGTTGCGCCACGGCGGCCATTGCCGCGACGCATAGTGTGAGCGCGAGCACCGCGATCCACCAACGCGGCAAGGCGGATGCGCCGAGCGTCGTCGCCAGCATGACCTGCAGCGCGCTGACCAGGCTTGCGAACGAGAAGGGCACATAATCGCCGACCTGCATGCCGCCGGGGCTTGCGGCCGCGGCGCCGAAGACCAGCGTGACGACGAGCAGGACGGCAACGAGGCTCGGCAGCATCAGCCGCGCGGTCATCGCGGCGGCCGTCCCTGTGGCAACCCGCTGGCGCAGCGTCAGCGCGACCCAGCCGGCGATCGCGACCACGAAGAACAGCATCGTCAATTGCGACAGGAGTCCGAGAATGGTCAGCAGCGCAAGCAGCCCCGGCGCATGGCGGGGCGCAGGGCCAGGGGCGTTGAGCCAGCGTGCGGCGACCAGGATCGCACCCACCGCGCACAGCAGCATTGGCGCATAGCCGCGCGCTTCGCTGCCATAATTGACCAGGATCGGCGACAGCGCGAACAGCGCTGCACCGACCAGTGCATGTGCCGCGGAGCGCCGCGCACCGATCGCAGCGACGACCAGCACCGTGGCGGCGCCGGTGACGATCGACAGCGCACGCAGGGCCAGCGGCGGCGCGGCATAGCCGACCGCCTGCATCCACAAGCTGTTCAGATGGTGGTTGTTGTCGTGGTTGATCGAGGTGAACACGGCCCAGGGTGTGTCCGCCCTCGCCACCAGCACCGCAGACCACGCCTCGTCGACCCACAGCCCGCCATGGGCCGATAGGATCCGGACCCAGACCGCGACGCCCAGGATCGCAAGCAGAGCGTATGCCGCGGGGAGGGACAGGTTGTGACGCACCCCCGGAGCATTAGCGCGCAACTGATTAAAGCCGCGTTTTCAGCGTCGCTCAGGCGGACCGTTCCGGCCGCTGCTGTCTCGTCGCTCCCGAAGCTACCCCTGGTTCTTCTGCCGCTTTGCCATGAAGGCGAGGCGTTCAAAGAGCATCACGTCCTGTTCGTTCTTAAGCAGTGCGCCATGCAGCGGCGGGATCGCCTTGGTCGGATCGCGGTTCTGCAGCGTCTCGAGCGGCATGTCCTCGTGCAGCAGCAGCTTGAGCCAGTCGAGCAGCTCGGAGGTCGAGGGCTTTTTTCTTGAGGCCGGGGACGTCGCGGACGTCGTAGAACAGGTCCATCGCGCGCGAGACGAGCATGCGCTGGATCCCGGGGAAATGGACGTCGACGATCGCCTGCATCGTGTCGCGATCGGGGAACTTGATATAGTGGAAGAAGCAGCGGCGCAGGAATGCGTCGGGCAGTTCTTTCTCGTTGTTGCTGGTGATGATGACGATCGGACGCTCGACCGCGCGGACGGTTTCCTTGGTCTCGTAGACGTGGAACTCCATCCGATCGAGTTCCTGCAACAGGTCGTTCGGGAACTCGATATCTGCCTTGTCGATCTCGTCGATCAGCAGGACGGGCGGCGCCGGCTGAGTAAACGCCTCCCAGAGCTTGCCCTTGCGGATATAATTGCCGATGTCGTGGACGCGCTCGTCGCCGAGCTGGCCGTCGCGCAGGCGGGCGACCGCGTCATATTCGTACAGCCCCTGCTGCGCCTTGGTCGTCGACTTGATGTTCCATTCGATCAGCGGCGCGCCGAGCGCCTTGGCGATCTCATAGGCGAGCACGGTCTTGCCGGTGCCGGGCTCACCCTTGATGAGCAGCGGGCGGCGTAACGTCACCGCGGCGTTGACCGCGACCTTGAGGTCGTCGGTCGCGACATAGCTCTGCGTGCCTTCGAAGCGCTTCATGCCCATTCCCGTCAGAATCGAATTCCCGGTACGGATAGAAGCTGTTGGGTATCCGACGCAACCCGGACGATGGCGACACCGACAGCCATCGGGGTTCGTGGCAAGGACCGGACGGTGTACGGAACGATCGCGCGGCGAAACGGCGCGGCTGGAGGAGGCATCACGATCATCATGCTGAACAGGCGGGCCGTCCTGTCGGGCGTTTCCGCAACGCTCGTCACGCGTCCGGCCTTCGCACGCAGCGTGGCTCCTCCGCCCGGCGTCGCCGACTATGAGACCGCGAGCGGCGGCCATGTCGGGCTCTACGCGCGCAACCTGATGACGGGGAGGGCGATCGCCTGGCGTGCCGATGAGCGGTTCGTCATGTGCAGCACATTCAAGGCGTCGCTCGCCGCCTGCGTGCTCGACGGGGTCGATCGCGGCCGCTTCAGGCTTGCGGACGAGATCGCGCTCGTCCCCGCCGACTTGCAAGACTGGCACGCGCCCGTCGCCCGGCAGAATCTGGCGCGGGGCGAGATGTCGCTTGGCGAAATGTGCCGAGCGGCGGTCGAGCAGAGCGACAATAGCTGCGCCAACATCTTGTTGCAGCGGATCGGCGGTCCTGCGGCGCTAACCGCCTATTGGCGGGGTCTCGGCGACGATGTCAGCCGGCTGGACGATATCGAGCCGTTCCTGAACCGTACGCCGCCGGGTGGGTTGCGCAACACGACGACGCCGAGGGCGATGGCGGCGACGATCGGACGGCTGACGCGTGGTCCGGCGTTGTCGCCCTCGTCGCGCGCGCTGCTCATGCTGTGGCTCCGGCAATGCCGGACCGGCGACGCGCGGTTGCGGGCCGGTCTGCCGCGCGGATGGGCAATCGGCAACAAGACGGGGAACAACGGCAAGGACGCGGCCGGCGACGTCGGGGTGTTGTGGCGCGATCCCGACACGCCGATCATCATCAGTGTCTACACGCGCGGCGGCACGCCGACCGAGGCGCAGTTCAAGACGTTGTTCTCAGAGGTTGCCCGGGGAGTTGCTACGACACTGGCCTAGGCTGCGTGTGCGATCCGTTCAGAGATCGCCGCGCGCGCTGGCGCGGGCTTCGAGCAGCGACCAGAGGCCGCGATGCTGGGCGTAGAGCTGCTGCGCCCCGAAGGTGATGGCGCGCCGCGTACCGTGC
>NZ_JRVI01000078.1:0-9762 GCF_000783375.1 Sphingomonas sp. Ant20 | reverse complement strand
CGCTGACGCTGAACGCGAGCGGCGCGACGCTGCGGCTGGCCGACCGGGCTTTGCGATCGACGGCGTGCAGACCCGGATCGGCGCGCCGAGCGGGTCACGCGGCTCGACTTCGCGACGATCACCGGGCGGATGACGACGCAGGGAATCGCCGGCGCGTTCACCGGCGGGGCAGGGCAGATCGGCAATGTGCCGCTGCTGCTGAACGAGGCGGCGGGCGACTGGACGCTGATCGGCGGTGCGCTGGCGCTCGACGGCACGATGGGCGTCAGCGACGCCGCCGCCACCGCGCGGTTCAAGCCGGTTGCGGCGCGCGGCGTGACGCTGTCGCTGATCGGCGGCACGATCACCGCGGCCGGAACGCTGTTCGAACCGGTCAGCAGCACCAAGGTCGCCGACGTCACGCTGGTCCATGCCCTCGGCACGGGCATCGGCCGCGCTGACCTGCTGGTGCCTGGGATCGTGTTCGCCAAGGACGCGCTGCAACCCGAGGCGCTGACGCCATTGACGTTCGGCGTGATCGCCGACGTCAACGGATCGGTCAGCGGCGACGGCACATCGCGTGGACCCCCGACGGCGTGACGAGCACCGGGGTGTTCCGAACCGCCGGCACCGACCTTGCCGCCGCGTTCGGCCCGGTGACCGGGATTGCGACCGAGATCCGCTTCACCGACCTGCTCAACCTGCAAAGCGCGCCGGGGCAGGTCGCGACGATCCGCACGCTCAACCCCGGCATCCCGGTCAGCGACGGGACGATCCGCTATCAGACCCTGCCGGGTGCGCGCGTGCAGGTCGAGGGCGGGGCGTGGCCGTTTGCGGGCGGATCGCTGACGCTCGACCCGACGCTGCTCGATTTCTCCGCGCAGAGCGAGCGGCGGATGACGTTCCACATCGCCAACATGGCCGCCGACCAGTTCCTGCAGCAGTTCGATTTCAAGAATCTCGACGCGACCGGCATATTCGACGGCGTGCTGCCGATGATCTTCGACGAGACGGGCGGTCGGATCGAGGGCGGCGACCTGCGCGTCCGGCCGGGCGGCGGGACGCTCGCCTATGTCGGCGATCTCAGCCAGAAGGATCTCGGCATCTGGGCGAACATCGCGTTCCAGGCGCTCAAGTCGTTACGCTACCAGTCGCTCCGCGTCGGCATGAACGGGCCGCTCGCGGGCGAGATGGTGACCGACGTGCGCTTTGCCGGGATCAGCCAGGGCGAGGGGGCGAAGTCGAACTTCATCGTCCGCCGGCTGCAGAAGCTGCCCTTCGTGTTCAACATCCGGATCAAGGCGCCGTTTCGCGGGCTGCTCGATTCGGCGCAGAGCTTCTATGATCCGAAGCGGCTGATCGAACGCAACCTGCCCGCGCTGATCCAGCAGCAGTCCGCGCCGCCATCCCCCGGGCCTGCCGTTCCCGCAGCCCCATCCATTCAGCCCGCCGAAAGCAGGATCGTGCCATGACCGAAACAGGATTGAACAAGCTGGAGCAAAGACCGATCTTGCACAGGATGAGGACGATCGTCTTTCTGGTCACGACCGCCGCCGCCCTGCCGGGCTGCATCAACGTGTCGGCGCCGGACAAGCCGATCGAGATCAACCTCAACATCAATGTGACGCAGGAAGTGGTCTATCGTCTCGATGGCGAGGCGAAATCGCTGATCCAGCAGAATCCGGGGATATTCTGAGATGAAGATCAAGGCTTTGACGATGATCGCGGCGGTGGCTGTGCTTGGCGGCCTGTCGGTTGCCGCGTCGGCGCAGCGTGACCCCGCCTATGCCGCGGCGCGCGCGGGCGGCGAGGTCGGCGAGCAGCCCGACGGCTATCTCGGGCTGGTCGGCGCGGCGAGCGGCGATTTGCGCGCGCTGGTCAACAGCATCAACATCCAGCGCAAGTCGGCCTATACCGCCAAGGCGCAGGCGAGCGGCGCGACGGTCGAGCAGCTGGCGTTCACCAGCGGTTGCAACCTGATCGCGGGGACCAATCCGGGCGAGAAGTACAAGACGCCGGGTGGTGTGTGGAAGACGCGCACCGCCGCCGCGCCGGAGCGTGATTCGCGCTGCGTCTGAGCATGCCGTCCTGATGCCCTCCGTCATCCTGGGCTCGACCTAGGATCCAGAGCTGTACACGGTCCGCCTGCAGCTCTGGATCCTGACTTTCGTCAGGATGACGGATGGGACAGGGCGTAACGCGCCCCGCAGTCACCACATTGATGACGATACTGTCACACCGGTTGACTTGGCCCCCCCCCTTTTCTAAACGGACCGCGCCTTGGCGGGATCGCTCGTCGCTGCGTATATCTCCCCGGTGTCGTATCAGGTGGAGAGCATGTCGTGGCGGAGATCGAACCCGGACAGGACCCCTACGGTGTTGAAGATCCGCGACTTTCCGCGCTCGATGAGCGATTGAGGGAGGTCAAGGCTCGGGAGGCGCTGAAAAAGGGGCAGGGAGGGCCGGATGCCGAGCGGGGTTACTCGCAGGGCAATCGGGTCATCTCCGCCCTGATCGGGAGTCTCGTCGGCAGTGCGCTGATCGGATGGTTGATAGACCATTGGGTCGGCACTGGGCCTTGGGGTCTGATCGTGTTGCTGTTCCTCGGAATTGCGGTTGCGTTCAGGCAAATCATTCGAATTTCAGGCGACGCCCGGAGTAGCCGGGCGTTTGTCGTTTCAAGACGGCAGGGATTCCACGTGGCGGCAGAACAGGGCGGCAAGATCGATCCGATGCACCAGTTCCTGATCGAGCCGGCGTTCGGCTCGCACTGGATCGTAGGTGGTTACGACCTGTCCTTCACCAATTCCGCGATGTGGATGGTGGTGACTTTGGTCGCACTTTGGGCCTTCATGATCGGCGGGATGAAGCGCGAGCTCGTTCCCGGTCGCTGGCAGGCCGCGGTCGAGGGCTTTACGGGCTTCATCTCGGGCATGCTCGAGCAGAATGTCGGGCCCGGCGGCAAGCGCTTCATTCCTTACGTCTTCTCGCTGTTCATGTTCATCCTGTTCGCGAACATCATCGGCCTGCTGCCGTTCGGTATCGTGCCGGGCGTTCACCCGTTCACCGTGACCAGCCACATGACCGTTACCGGCGTGCTGGCGCTGATCAGCTTTGCGATCGTCCTGATCGTCGGCTTCGGCAAGCACGGCTTCCACTTCTTCTCGCTGTTCGTGCCGAGCGGCACGCCCGCGCTGATGATCCCGCTGATCTTCGTCGTCGAGCTGATGTCGTTCCTGGTGCGTCCGTTCTCGCTGGGTCTGCGACTGTTCGTCGCGATGACGGCGGGGCATATCCTGCTCAAGGTGCTGGCGGCGTTCGTGATCAACGGCATCAACCTGGGCGGCGTCTATATCGGTCTCGTGACCGCGCCGAGCATGCTGCTGATGATCGGCATCACGCTGCTTGAGCTGCTGGTCGCCGCGATCCAGGCCTATGTGTTCGCGCTGCTGACGTCGGTCTATCTGAACGACGCCGTGAACCTTCACTAAGTTTTCTTTCGAACCACTACTGATTTTCCAAGGGAGTTTTAACATGGACGTCAACGCAGCAAAGATGATCGGTGCCGGCCTCGCAGCGATCGGCATGGGCCTCGCCGCACTCGGCGTGGGTAACGTCTTCGCCCAGTTCCTCGCCGGCGCGCTGCGCAATCCGGGCGCTGCCGACAGCCAGCAGGGCCGTCTGTTCATCGGCTTCGCGGCTGCCGAGCTTCTCGGTCTGCTCGCATTCGTCACGATGATCATCCTGGTGTTCGTCGCCTAACATGCGCTGATCTGGCCGGGCGATATCCCGTCCGGCCGTATCACGAAGGACTACCATGCCCCAGATTGCCCAGATAGCCGCCACCTACGCTTCACAGATCTTCTGGCTGCTCCTCACCTTCGGGATCCTGTATTTCGGGATCGGCAAGGGGATGGTGCCTAAGATCGTGTCGACCGTGGACGCGCGTGAAGGCCGAATCGCGGGCGATCTGGCAGCGGCAGTCGCTGCACGGGCGCAGGCCGATACGGTCCAGGCGACCTGGCAGGCCGAAATGGATGCGGCCCGCGTCGCGGCACAGGCCGAGACCGCGGCCGCGGCTAAGCGGGCGGCGATGGCCTTCGAGCAGCAGGTCCATGCGGCCGATGCCGAAATCGCCGAGCGTCTGGGTCATCACGATCTCGCCGTGGCGAATGCGAAGGCGCAGGCCCTCGCCAATCTTCAGAATGTCGCAGCCGAAGCGGCACAGCAACTGGCCGACAAGGTTGCCGGACTTCAGGTGAGCCTGGACTCGGCGAGCGATGCGGTACGCAGGACGATGGCTCATGGCTAATACCCCCGCCGCCAACCCGGACGCACCGGCCAAGGTGATCTCGGCCGAGGGCATGGCGCCCGAAGGCTCGATCGACAATCAGGGGTTGCAGGGTCACACCGTCGCACCCGGGACCGTCGAGCATGTCGTCGACCCGACCGCGCTCGGCGTCAACTCGACCGGCTGGGTCGCGATCGCGATGATCATCGTCCTGGCGCTGATGGTGTGGAAGAAGGTCCCCGGCATGATCGGGCGGTCGCTCGACGCCAAGATCGCCGGGATCCGCACGCAGCTCGACGAGGCCAAGGCGCTGCGTGCCGAAGCCGAGGCGATCCGCGCGGAGTATGAGGCCAAGGCCAAGACCGCGCATCTCGAAGCCGAAGCGATGAAGGCGCATGCGCATACCGAAGCCGCGGCGATCATCGCCAAGGCCAAGGCGGGTGCCGAGGACCTGATGACGCGTCGCGCCAAGATGGCCGAGGACAAGATTGCCGCCGCCGAGCGCGCCGCGATCGCCGAGGTCCGTGCGCGGGCCGCCGACGCCGCTGCCAAGGCAGCCGGTATCCTGATCGCCGAGCATCACGATGCCGCCGCCGACCGCGCGATGGTCGATCGGTCGATCTCGGGGCTTGGCCGCCTGAACTAATCGTCTGTTCCCCCGCGAAAGCGGGGGGCAGGTTCTCACGACACAGCGCCCGCAACCCTGGACCCCCGCTGCCGCGGGGGAACGGTAGTTCGCTAGGCGCTTTTTTCGTTTTTCACAGGCGGTCGTCTCTTCCCGGGTTTCCGGCGGCTGCGTCTCCAATCTGAGCCCGTTGGAGATAATATATGTCCTGGCTCATCCTCGGCGTTGCCGTGATCACCGAAATCACCTGGCGCTCAGCCTCAAATGGGCAGCGACCGTTGCCACGTGGCAGGCGTCCAGCGTCCCGATCGTTCTGAGCTTCGTCAACATGGGCCTGCTCGCGCTCGCGATGCGCGGCCTGCCTGCTGGCACAGCCTATGCAATCTGGACCGGCGCTGGGGCGATCGGCGTGATCATTGGCGGGGTGATCCTGTTCGGCGACAAGGTCAGCGGCGTGCAGGCGTGTTTCATGGCGCTGACCGTTGTTGGCATCGTTGGGACCAAGGTGTTTGCGCAGGCCTGAGCTTCTGCCTTTGCCCGCAGGGCGTTCAGAAGGTTCGTTCACGCGAAGGCGCTATGGCGCGAAGAGAAGGATGGTTCACGCGGAGGCGCGGAGGCGCGGAGGGGGTGTGAGTGCCGCCATCGCGTCTGATCAATTGCTTGATTTTCTCCCCTCCCCTTCAGGGGAGGGGCTGGGGGTGGGGACTTTCCACGGGCGGTACGTTCGCGGCGCGGCCCCACCCCAACCCAACCCCTCCCCTGAAGGGGAGGGGCTTGTAAGGCTGCCCTCCGCGTCTCCGCGCCTCCGCGTCTCCGCGTGAACCATCCTTCCCTTCGCGCCGTCGCGCCTTCGCGTGAACATCACTGTCCTCGGCTGGCATAACCCCCTTCGACTCCCTAGATTCCCCAGCGATGTCCTCCCCCAATTCCCCCCGACCGTTTCAACGAAGACAAATCCACCTTCGCCGTCCGCGGCGGCGGCGAGGCGCCCGATCTTGCGGCGGGTGTCGCGGCGATCCGCAACGTGCTCGACACGCTGCCGATCCGCCCCGGCGTCTACCGGATGCAGGATGCGCGCGGCGACGTGCTCTATGTCGGCAAGGCGCGCGCGCTCAGGAACCGTGTCGCCAACTATGTCCAGGTCGAACGCCTGACCAAGCGCCTCCAGCGGATGGTGTCGCAGACCCGGTCGATGACGATCGTCACGACCAACAACGAGGCCGAGGCGCTGCTGCTCGAATCGCAGCTCATCAAGCGCTATCGCCCCGCCTACAACGTGCTGCTGCGCGACGATAAGAGCTTCCCCTTCATCCTGCTGCGCGACGACCATGATTTCCCGCGCGTCCAGAAGCACCGCGCGCCCGGCGCGCCAAGGGTAATTATTACGGCCCCTTCGCCAGCGCAGGGTCGGTCAACAACACGCTCAACGCGCTTCAGAAGCTGTTCCTGCTGCGCAGCTGCACCGACAGTTTCTTCAAAACGCGCGACCGGCCGTGCCTGCTCTACCAGATCAAGCGCTGCTCCGCGCCGTGCGTCGGCCGGATCGACGAGGGCGCGTACAAGGAGCTGGTCGAGGACGCGAAGAGCTTCCTCGCGGGCAAGTCGACCGGCGTGCAGGCGAAACTCGGTGCGCAGATGCAGGCTGCGGCCGAAAACATGGACTTCGAACTCGCCGCGCTGCTGCGCGACCGGCTGAAGGCGCTGACTTTCATCCAGGGCACGCAGGCGATCAACGCAGAAGGGGTGGGCGACGCGGACATCTTCGCGATGGCGTGCAAGGACGGCCTCATCGGCATCCAAGCCTTCTTCATCCGCGGCGGCCAGAACTGGGGGCATCGCAGCTTCTTCCCGCAGCACACCAACGACGTGCCCGAGGACGAGGTGCTGACCAGCTTTCTTGGCCAGTTTTATGAAGACGTGCCGCCCGCACGGCAGATCCTGCTCGACCGCGAGCTTCCCGAAGGCGCGTTGCTGGTCGAGGCGCTGGGCGAGCGCGCGGGCTACAAGGTTGCGGTGCAGGTGCCGCAGCGCGGCGATCGCCGCCGCCTGATGGATCAAGCCAAGCGCAACGCGATCGAGGCGATCGAGCGGCGCCAGGCCGAGTCGACGACTCAGGCCAAGCTGCTGCGCGAGGTCGCCGACCTGTTCGACCTGGCCGAGCCGCCGCAGCGGATCGAGATCTACGACAACAGCCATATCCAGGGCACTGCCGCGACCGGCGCGATGGTGGTCGCCGGCCCCGAAGGCTTCCGCAAGGGCCAGTATCGCAAGTTCAACATCAAGAACAAGGAGACCATCCCAGGCGACGATTTCGGGATGATGCGCGAGGTGTTCACCCGGCGGTTCGCGCGCGCGCAGGCCGAGGATCCTGATCGCGACTCGGGCGAATGGCCGGACCTGGTGCTGATCGACGGCGGCAAGGGGCAGCTCAACACGGTGAAGGCCGCGCTCGAGGAGCTCGGCGTCGAGGACGTGTGCCTCGTCGGGATCGCCAAGGGGCCGCAACATGGCCGTGACGGGCGTGAGGTATTCCACATGCTCGACGGCCGCGAATTCCAGCTGCCCGTCAACGCGCCGGTGCTGTTCTACCTCCAGCGGCTGCGTGACGAGGTCCACCGCTTCGCGATCGGCGTCCACCGCGACAAGCGCAGCAAGGCGATCGGCGCGAGTCCGCTCGACGAGGTCCCCGGCATCGGCCCCGCGCGCAAGAAGGCGCTGCTGATGCATTTCGGCACCGGCCGCGCGGTCCGCAACGCCAGCCTGCAGGATCTGCAGCAGGCGCCGGGCGTGTCCGCAGCGGTCGCACAGCAGGTGTATGACTTTTACCATTCAAGGTAATTCAGTTTAATAATGTTGATCAATCTTCAGCTGGGGCTGATAGATTGCGGAGGTCGGGTCACGCCTGTCTCGTAGGCGGAAACCTTATCTTCACCACGGGACACTAGGCCAGTGACGTGACCACGGCAGTTTTCCTGACGATCGACACCGAATTTGCCTGGCGGCACCACCGCGAGGGGCTTTGTAGCGATGCGATCTACCACCGGTCGGTCGAGCCCGCGGGGGTCGGGATCAGGTATCAGCTCGACAAGCTTGCGCGGTACGGGCTGAAGGCCTGTTTCTTCGTCGACCCGATGCCCGCGCTGACCTTCGGGATCGAGCCGGTCCGGCGGATGGTCGCGACGATCCTCGACGCGGGGCAGGAGGTTCAGCTGCATCTCCATCCCGCCTGGACCGCCGCGATCGCGCGGGACCGCGGCGCGAATCACGCAAAATTCGACCTGTCCGACTATCCGCTGGCCGAGCAATATGCGCTGATCCTGCGCGCCACCGAACTGCTGATCGACGCGGGTGCGCCCGACCCGATCGCGTTTCGTGCGGGCAGCTATGCCGCGAACGACGATACGCTCACCGCGCTCGCTGCGCTCGGTTTCGCCTATGACAGCAGCCATAACGGTGCGGCGGCGTGCGATGCGAGCAGGATCTCGCTGTCGCCGCGTCAGATCGCGCCGGTCGATGCGCAGGGCCTGATCGAGATCCCGGTGACCGTCATCGAGGATCGACCGGGTCAGTTGCGCACGCTGCAGCTCTGCGCCCTGTCCGCGAACGAGAGCCGCGATGCGCTTGAACACGCCGCGGCCCGGGGGCATGTCGCTGCGACGATCGTCAGCCATGGTTTCGAGTTGGCGAATCGGCAGGGCACGCGCGCGAACGCGGTCCATGTCCGCCGGTTCGAGGCGCTGTGCGCGACGCTGGCGGAGCTGCGCACGGATTTGCCGACCCGGCATTTCCGCGATCGCCCGCCGCTGGTCCTTGGCCGGCACGACCGGCCGCTGGCGCGCGATCCGATCCGGCGGGGCCTGCGCCAGGCCGAGCAGCTCTGGTCGAACTGGGTCGAAGAACGCGCCTGATGACCGCGGTCAGCGTCCGCCTGAAGTTCCAGCTCGGCGCCCGCACGCTGGCGACGATCCCGCGCCGGCTGGTGCGCGTCGCGCTGTCGCTCGACGATGTGCTGGCGGGCGATGTACCGATCCTGCCCGCGCTGCCGACACAGGCCGATGGCTATGTGATCACCTCGTTGCCCGCGGACCGGATGGACGCGCTCGAGACGCGTGGTCTGCTGACCGTCGTCCGGCAGCGTTATGTCCGGTATCACGCCGACCTGCGGATCGGCGAGGCGGCATGGCTCGCGACGCTGTCGGGCAGTGCGCGGTCGGGGCTGAAGCGCAAGACGAAGCGGCTGGCAGCGTTGTCGGGCGGGGCGCTCGACATCCGTGGCTATAGAACCCCCGCCGAGATTGCGGTGTTTCACCCGCTGGCGCGGACGGTGTCGGCGACGACCTATCAGGAGCGGCTGCTGGGATCGGGGCTGCCCGATGGCGAGGCGGCGCTGCAGGGTTTCAAGGCGCTCGCCGCGGCGGACCGGGTGCGGGCCTGGCTGCTGTTCGTCGAGGGCCGGCCGATCGCCTATCTCTGCTGTACCGCGCAGGGCGGGACGCTGCGCTATGACCATGTCGGGCATGACCCCGCCGAGAACGCGCTGTCGCCGGGCGCTGTGTTGCAGGTCGAGGCGATGCGGCAGCTGTTCGACGACCGCTTTGCCTGGTTCGATTTCACCGAGGGGGAGGGGCAGCACAAGCGGCAGTTCGCGACGGCGGGGACGGCGTGCGTCGATCTGCTGCTGTTGCGGCCGACGCTGGCGAACCGCGCGACGGTGGCCGCGCTGGGGGCGTTCGATGGTGCGGCGGGCTGGGCGAAGCGGGCGTTGTCGCATCCGCGAGTCGCGCGCATGGCGCGCGGGATCCGGCGCTGAGCGCGCCTGGGCCGGCGGATCTGGAACAAGCGGAGTTTTCGAGGCTCCCGTTCGTCA
>NZ_JRVI01000077.1:0-9724 GCF_000783375.1 Sphingomonas sp. Ant20 | reverse complement strand
CGGGGGGGGGTTTCCGCGGTGTCCGCGGCACCGATCCCGGGTTGCCGCTTGCCCGCGAGCAGCTGGATCGAATCCCCCGACCGGACGCCTGCGCGCGCGGCCGGTCCGTCGGCGACCACCGCCTCGACCCCCAGCAGCGTTTCGAACCCGAACACGCCGATCGCATTCGGCCTGGCCTCCGCACTATATTGGTTGAGCGCATGGATCGGCATGCCGATCTGCGGCTGAAGACGATCGCACAACGCCGCATTGGCGGAGGTCAGTCGGTATCCGATCGTCGCCAGCCGCAGATCCGCGGCGCGCAGTGCTTCGAAGAATGCCCTGGGCGGGGCCTCCGCGGGTGCTGCAGCCGGGGCGGCGGTGGTGCCGGCGAGGGAGACGGACGGCGGCGGAACCGCGGAGGCCGCACCTGCGCTTAGCAGGACTGCGGGCAGGAGACGCATGACGATCGACATGCAGCCCTGATAGACGGCTTTCAGCCGCACGCCATCCACCCTCGCGCAGGAGTCGACGAACCGCGCCGCGTTGCGACGGCGCGCCCGAGCCTCTATGTGCGGTGCCAACGGATATAGACTTTATGATTTCAAGATTCTTTCGGTCCAAGGCCCCGCGATCCGCGGGCCGGTCCTGCTCGATCCCTGAAGGCCGGCGCGTCTATGCGGTCGGCGACATCCATGGCTGTGCCGATCTGCTCGACGATCTGATCGCGCAGATCGACGCGGACGATGCGGCGCGCGGTGCGGCGGAGACGACGGTCATCTTCCTGGGCGATATCGTCGATCGGGGTCCGGGCTCGGCCGCGGTGATCGATCGGTTGATCGGCTATGCCGCGGCGCGCGCGACGTGCGCTTCCTGCAGGGCAATCACGAGGAGATCTTCCTCGGCGCGCTCGACGGCGAGCCCAAGGCGCTACGCCTCTTCTGCCGGATCGGCGGTCGCGAGACGGTGCTGAGCTATGGCATGGATGCGGCGGAATATGAGCGGCTCGATTACGAGGAGCTGGTGCAGCGTCTCGCGCAGCTCGTACCCGAGGCGCATCGCGCGTTCCTGGCGGGCTTCGAGGATCTGATCACGATCGGCGACTATGCGTTCGTGCATGCGGGCGTCCGTCCGGGAACGCCGCTCGCAGACCAGCGCGGTTCGGATCTGCGTTGGATTCGCGATCCTTTTCTCGATCATCGCAGCCCGCTCGACAAGATGATCGTCCATGGCCACACGGTGATCGAAGAGGTCCAGACGATGGCGCATCGTATCGGCATAGATACGGGCGCCTATGCGACCGGTCGGCTGACTGCGCTGGGAATCGAGGGCGATCGCACATGGACGTTGCAGACGGCACCCCGCCCCGGCTCGTCGGAAAATTCTCTCGAATCCTGAAAACTATGCCTTCTCGTCTTACTACAATAGGGTATACCCCCAGGGCGATCAGGGCATGTTGCCCGCTCGCAACAGTATGGAACTCTTCCGTACCGTTCCAGTTACCTCGGTTGCGCAAGGTCAGGTTTCGTGCCAAAGACCTACGCGACGAGCACAAAGGGAGTTCATCATGCGTCTTGGGAAGTATCTCCTGACCGCAGCAGCAGCCACGATGGCAGTTGCTCCGGCCATGGCAGCACCGGTTAATTCGGCAGCAAGCCTTTCGGTCTCGAAGTCGGCTCGCGCCGGTTCGGTTACCGCGAAGAAGAACAAGGTTGCAGGCGGCGGCGTTATCGTTGCAGTCCTCGCAGCAGCAGCCGTTGTCGGCGGCATCGTTATCGTTGCCGATAACGACGACGACAGCGACAGCAACTAAGCCTAGGCTCAGTTCTGGAAAATAGCGGTCTTCGGGCCGCTATTTTTTTGTCTGCCGCAGATGGGTCCGGGGCGGATGCGGCGAAACTCCAGCGCCCCTCCCCGTCTTGCACCGCTGCGCAAGCCACCGCGTGCCACCGGGATCGACGATAGATTGCGACGATCCGCGGGACTGAGGCCTGCACAGGAATTCCGGCGGTCGAGCATGATCCACCATGCCGCTCTAATGCCGGATGGTGTTTGACCCCTGACGCGGCGCACCCACCCTTGGCCAAGGCAGGCGGGCGCGAGATGACCCGAGGCGTCACCGGGCGCGTCGGCCGAACCCTGCATGATCCGCGTCACGCCGACATAACAAGGCCGCCCGCGACGATCAGTCACGGACGGCCCTGTATCATGGTGCCGAGTCCGGCGGGTCGGGCGGCGAACCGCCCGACGAGGCGATCAGCGCGGCTGCGGTACCGCGCCGCCGGCGCCCGGCGCACCCTGCTGCATCTGCATCTGCTGCTGCGCCTGCATCTGCTGGACGACGCTCTGCGGCAGGAAGTCGAGCAGTTCGACGTCGAACACGAGCGTCGAGTTGGCCGGGATCGGTCCGCTGGCCTTGTCGCCATAGCCGAGCGAAGGCTTCAGCCAGAAGCGGTACTTGCCGCCCTTTGGCATCAGCTTGAGCGCTTCGGAGAAGCCGGGAACCACACCCGTGACGGGCAGCGGCGTCGGCTGCTGCGACTTGTCGAAGGTGGTGCCGTTGAGGAGCTTGCCCTCGTAATTCACCAGCGCGACATCGGCATCGGTCGGCTTGGCGGCACCGGGCTTGCCCGGCGTCAGAATCTTGTACTGGAGGCCCGACGCGGTCGTGACGACGCCCTTGGCGCGCCCGTTGCGGGTCAGCGGATCGTCACCCTGGCGCGCAAGCGCGACGGCCCCAATCAGCGCGAGCGCGATGCCCAGCCACAGATAGATCAGATAGCTGCGCTTGGTCGGCTGCAGCGGAACGGCGGTGACGGTCGACATCGGACAAACCCCGGGTCATCTGGTCACGCCGGAGCGCCGCGCGTGCCGTAGAATTCGTAATCGGAGCCGCGGTGACGCGGCCCCCAAAACCCTGGCTACGCGTGCAGCCGAGGGTTCCTACTGCAGGCGAAGCTTAGCGTGCGCCGTCGCGCTCGGCGCGCTTGCGCTCGAGCTTGCGCGAACGACGGATCGCAGCCGCACGCTCACGAGCGCGCTTTTCCGACGGCTTCTCGTAGTGGCGGCGCAACTTCATCTCGCGATACACACCTTCACGCTGCAGCTTCTTCTTGAGCGCGCGAAGGGCCTGGTCGACGTTGTTGTCGCGGACGATGATTTGCATAAACCCGTTAAGCTCCGGTCGAATAGATACGAATGGATAGTGCCGTCGCGAACAAGTCCGCGCCGCATGAACGGGAGCCCCTAACAGCGTGTGCCCGCTGTTTCAAGCCAAACCCGCCCGGTCCGTGTCGGGGTTCACGTCGGGAGGCGGTTTGCGGGCCTGCCAAGCCAGCGCTAAGAGCCGCGCATGACCACGCATGCCCTGACCCTGTATAACAGCCTGACGCGCCGGCTCGAGCCGTTTGCGCCGATCGATCCCGCCAATGTCGGGCTCTATTCCTGCGGACCGACCGTCTACAACTATGCCCATATCGGCAATCTGCGTGCCTATGTCTTCACGGACACGCTGTCGCGGACGCTGACGTGGAAGGGCTTTGGGCTAACGCACATCGTCAACATCACCGATGTCGGCCACCTGACCTCGGATGCCGATGCGGGCGACGACAAGATGGAGGCCGCCGCGCGCGCCAGCGGGCAGGATATCTGGGCGATCGCAAGACATTACACCGAAGCCTTCAAACGCAACCTGATCGACCTCCACATCCGCACGCCGACGCGCTTCCCGCTCGCGACCGACCATATCGCGGAGATGATCGCCTTTGCCGAGGCCATCGCGCCGGAGCATTGCTACGTGCTCGAGGACGGCCTGTATTTCGATACCAGCACGGTCCCGGATTATGGCCGGCTCGCCCGGTCAAACGACGATGCCGGAGAGAGCCGGATCGATCCGGTCGCGGGCAAGCGCCACCCGCAGGATTTCGCGATCTGGCGGACATCGGCCCCGGGCGAGATGCGCCAGATGGAGTGGGACTCGCCCTGGGGACGCGGTGCGCCTGGCTGGCATCTCGAATGCTCGGTGATGAGCCAGAAATATCTGGGGCCGCGGTTCGACATCCACACCGGCGGCATCGACCACCGCGAGATCCACCACCCGAACGAGATTGCGCAGAATCAGGCGCGTTGCGGCTGCGCGGATACCGGCGCGAACCTGTGGATGCACAACAACTTCCTGGTCGAACGCTCGGGAAAGATGTCGAAATCCGGCGGGGAGTTCACGACGCTCCAGACGCTTATCGATCGCGGTTTCCACCCCCTCGCCTATCGGCTGATGTGCCTGCAGGCGCAGTATCGCAGCGAGCTGGAATTCTCCTGGGACAATCTGGCGGCGGCGGCGACGCGGCTGAAGCGGCTGGCACTCACCGTGCAGGCGTTGCGCGACCGGGCGGCCCCAGGCAATTCGGCGAGCGATCCCGCCAAACCCGCGACCGACGCCGTCCGCGCGCTGCTCGCCGCTACCGCGATCGACTCGACATCGCGGTCTGCGACGACCTTGCGACGCCGCGCGCCCTGCCGGTCCTCGACGAACTGCTCGCGGACAAGCGACTGTCGCCCGCCGACCGACTCGCCGCGCTGGCCGATTTCGATGCGGTGCTGGGACTCGATCTCGCAGCCCTGCGCCGCGAGGATCTGCGCGTCCGCCCGGCCTCGGCCACGCTCGACGCCGCAGCCGTCGACGAACGCCTTGCCGAGCGCCGCGCCGCGCGGGCCGCGAAGGACTTCCTTCGGTCGGACGCGATCCGCGACAACCTCGCCAGCGCCGGGGTCGAGGTGATGGACGGTGATCCGCTCGGCTGGGACTGGCGGATCAGCTGATTGGCGGCGGAGACGACTCCGCGCTTTGGCGTCGCACCCGAAGCGCGGTACAGAGGCGGGGATGAAAGCCGTCCTCCCCGCCGCCGCCCGTCCGCTGCTCGAACCGCATCTGCCATCCGATCTCGACGTCGAATGGTTTGCAACGCCGGGCGAGGCGAATGCGGCGATCGCCGATGCGGACATCGCCTGGGTCGACATGCAGCCGACTCACCTGGTGGCGGACGCGATTCGCGCCGCCGGGCCGCAGCTGAAATGGGTGTCGACCATCTATGCGGGACTCGACGCCTTCCCCCTTGCATGGCTGCACGACCGGGGCGTGATCCTGACCAACGGTGCGGGCATCAACGCGGTCGCGGTCGCCGAATATGCGGTGATGGGGATACTCGTCGCCGCCAAGCGCCTCGACACCGTCCTCCGCGCGCAGGCCGAACATGTCTGGCTGAAGGACGCGCCGGGCAAGATCGAGCTTGCCGACACGCGCGCGCTGGTCATTGGCTATGGCACGATCGGCGCGATGATCGGCGATCGGCTCGCGGCCTTTGGCGTCGACGTCACCGGCGTGACCCGGACCGGGCGCGACGCGACGCTCACGCCCGATGCCTGGCGCGACCGTCTCGGGGAGTTCGACTGGGTAGTGCTGGCCGCGCCCTCGACCGATGCGACCAAGACGCTGATCGGCAGCGGCGAGCTTGCCGCGATGAAGGACAGCGGCTGGCTGATCAACATCGCGCGCGGCGACATGATCGATGACGAGGCGTTGCTCGCCGCCTTGCGTTCGGGACAGATTGGCGGGGCGTTCCTCGATCCGACGCACCCCGAACCGTTGCCCGCTGATCACCCCTTATGGTCCGCGCCGAACACGATCCTGACGATGCATCTGTCAGGTCGCAGCCAGACCAGGATGTTCCAGCGCGGGGCGGCGCTGTTCCTCGACAATCTGCAGGCGTACCGCGCGGGGTCTGCGATGCGAAACGTCGCCGATCTCGGCGCGGGCTATTGAACGATAGCGTCGGTGGCAGGCACCGGCGGTCGCACGATCAGCTGCGCGCGGTGCCGTTGTTCGGGCTGTTATAGTCCTTGATCCCGCGACGGCGGCGCTTGTCGCGACGGCGGCGCTTCATCATCATGATCAGGACGGGCACGCCGATCGCGACACCGACGCCAACGATCGAAAATGCAATGATAATTCGCAAGGGAAGATCCATCATCGCCCTGTGCCAAACCTGCCCGACATTGAGAAGCGCTTTCTATACAATCTCGGGCAACCCCGCGACCGACCGGATCGCTGCGATCAGCCAAGCCCTGGGTTCGGTACTCGTCCGCCTGCAAGCTTTACTTGATTGCGCCAAAAGCCGATTCGGCGCATGGCCGCGCCTCGAATTCACCAATCGGACGAACAATTATGGCCGCGAACTGGGCCCCCGACAGCTGGACCACGCACGAAGCCCGCCAGCTCCCCTCGTATCCCGACGCTGGCGCGCTCGACGCCGCGACCGCACAGCTTGCGACGTTTCCGCCGCTCGTCTTCGCCGGCGAGGCGCGCAACCTGACCGCGAGTCTCGCCGAGGTTGCGGCAGGCAAGGCGTTCCTGCTCCAGGGCGGCGACTGCGCCGAGAGCTTTGCCGAGCACAGCGCGAACAACATCCGCGATACCTTCCGCGTCATCCTGCAGATGGCGGTCGTGCTGACCTTCGCGTCCAAGCTGCCGGTCGTGAAGCTCGGCCGCATGGCGGGCCAGTTCGCCAAGCCGCGCTCGGCCAATACCGAGACGATCGGCGGCGTCGAGCTGCCGAGCTATCGCGGCGACAACGTCAACGACATCGCCTTCACGGCCGAGTCGCGCGCGCCCGATCCGCAGCGGATGATCCGCGCCTATTCGCAGTCGGCGGCGACGCTCAACCTGCTCCGCGCCTTCGCGCAGGGCGGGTATGCCAACCTGCATCAGGTGCATCGCTGGACGCACGACTTCATGGGCCGCAGCCCCTGGTCGAAGAAATATGCCGAGACGGCGGACCGGATCGGCGAGGCGCTCGAGTTCATGGCGGCCTGCGGAATCGATCCGGAAACCGTGCCACAGCTCGCTCAAACCAATTTCTACACCAGCCACGAGGCGTTGCTGCTGCAATATGAGCAGGCGCTGACCCGGCAGGATTCGCTGACCGGCGACTGGTACGACACGAGCGCGCATTTCCTGTGGATCGGCGACCGGACGCGATTCGAGGGGTCGAGCCATGTCGAATATCTGCGCGGCATCGGCAATCCGATCGGCATCAAATGCGGTCCGAGCCTCGAGCCGGATGCGTTGCTGCGGATGCTCGACACGCTCAATCCCGCGCGCATTCCCGGCCGGATGACGCTGATCACGCGCTATGGCTATGATTCGATCGAGGCCGCGCTGCCCAAGCTTGTCCGTGCGGTGACCCGCGCGGGGCATCCCGTCGTCTGGTCGTGCGACCCGATGCACGGCAACGTCGTCAAGGCGGCCAATGGCTACAAGACACGCCCGTTCGAGCGCATCCTCGCCGAGGTCCGCGGCTTCTTCGCGGTGCACCGCGCCGAGGGCACGCATGCCGGCGGCATCCATATCGAGATGACCGGGCAGAACGTCACCGAATGCACCGGCGGCGCGGTCGACGTCACCGAGCAGAGCCTGGCGGACCGGTATCACACGCATTGCGATCCGCGCCTGAACGCCAGCCAAAGCCTTGAGATGGCGTTTCTTCTGGCCGAAATGCTCAACGCCGAAATGGCCGAGCGCAAGAAGGTCGCTGCCTGACGACGACGACCGCCAAGACGATCCGGCGGCAAAACGTGCACCTCGCGCGATTTTGCCGCCGCACCGCCTTGACGCCCGCGCCCCGCTTCCGTAGGAGCGCGGCTCGACTACACGGCCCCTTCGTCTAGCGGTTAGGACGACGCCCTCTCACGGCGTAAGCACGAGTTCGATTCTCGTAGGGGTCACCAAGTCTACCCATTCCGACATCGCTGGGACGTAGTACACCGCGGCATTCGTGTGTGCGGCAACCGTGTCGCTACGTGTTTCCCGACGGTGCAGCGACGGGCGAGCGGGCGCTACCCGGGGCCGTCCTCATTTTCGAGGGCGTGCACCCCGTGGAAGGATGCCAGCATGGCCGATGCCGCCCGCAACACCGATTCGCCAGATACCCTCCCCGCGCCGGCCACCGACTGGAGCGCGGATCTGACGACCCGGACCGGCTACGCGTTTCACGTCCGCCCGATCACGCCGGATGACGAGGCGGCGCTGGCTGACTTCTTCACGCATGTCGGCAAGGAGGATTTGCGCTTCCGGTTCCTCAGCGCGATCAACCATGTCGGGCACGAGCAGCTGCTCGCGCTGCTGCGAGTCGATCACGAGCATAGCGAGCATTTCCTTGCCTGCGAGATCGGCAGCGGCAAAATCCTCGCGACCGCGATGCTGGTCGGCGATGACGACGGGCTGCGCGCGGAGGTCGCGGTCGCGATCCGCAGCGATTTCAAGCGGCGCGGGATCAGCTGGGTCCTGCTCGATCACGTCGCGATGTTCGCGCGGGCCAAGGGCCTCCGCACGCTCGAATCGATCGAGAGCCGCGACAATCACCAGGCGATCGACATGGAGCGCGAGCGCGGCTGGACGGCCGCCCCCTGCCCTGGCGATCCCTCGGCGATGATCCTGCGACTGACGCTGGCATCGCCGCCCGCCTGACCCGTTCTGGTCACAGCGGCATGCGATCGGCCGGCGGTGGCCGGTGCGGCGGTTCTGGTCTATCATGCAGGCCGGCCCCGTACCGGCGACCATGATCTTGGCCGCCGGCGTATCGGACCCGACCGCCGGACAAGGCTCAGAGCCCGATGAACCGCACGCGCCCAGCCCGACCGGCCGCCCCACCCGCATGATCGCGCATCCGTCCGACATGGGCGACGCGGCTGCCGGACGTCCTGCCGTGCTGGCGGAGGAACTCGGCCTGCTGATCGACGCGGCGACGACCTATGCGATCTACATGCTCGACCCGCAGGGGCGGGTGACGATCTGGAACCGGGGCGCCGAGCGGATCAAGGGATGGACCGAGGCCGAGATCATCGGCCGCGATGCCGCGATCTTCTACCCGGCCGAAGACGTCGCGGCGGGCAAGCCGCGCGCCGATCTCGAGCGCGCGCATGCCGGTGGCCGGATCGAGGAGGAAAGCTGGCGGGTCCGCAAGGACGGATCGGAATTTCTCGCGAGCGTGACGATCACCGCGCTGCACGACGCGCGGGCGCGCTGCGCGGCTTTGGCAAGGTGATCCGTGACATCACCGACGAGAAGGCGGCGGAGGCCGCGATCCTGCGGCGCGAACATCATCTGCGCTCGATCCTGAACACCGTCCCCGATGCGATGATCGTAATGAACGAACACGGCGTCATCGTATCGTTCAGCGCCGCCGCCGCGCTCGTCTTCGGCTATGAAACGGACGAGGTGATCGGCCGCAACGTCGCGATGCTGATGCCGCCCGCGAATGCCGCTGCGCATGACGCGCATCTGCACACCTACCGGCGGACCGGGGTGCGGCATGTCATCGGCAATGTCCGGCTCGAACACGGGCTGCGCAAGAATGGCGAGGTCTTTCCGATCGAACTCGCGGTCGGCGAGGCGTCGATCGCGGGCGAGCGGATCTTCACCGGCTTCATCCGCGACATCAGCCAGCGCCAGGCGACCGAGCGCCGGCTGAAGGAGCTGCAGGCCGAGCTGGTCCACGTCTCGCGGGTCAGCGCGATGGGCACGATGGCATCGACGCTCGCGCATGAGATCAACCAGCCGCTGACCGCGATCGCCAATTATCTGGAGGCGACGCGGGACATGATCGGCGACGCGCCGTCGCCGCTGCTGGCGGAGATCGCCGAGGCGCTCGAGCTCGCGGCGGCGCAGTCGCTGCGCGCCGGCACGATCGGT